>JBAXFM010000023.1:0-28839 GCA_037139855.1 Bacteroidota bacterium | reverse complement strand
GCATCGGCCTCCACAATAACCTCTTCGATGGTTCCCTGTTTAAGGATAATATCAAATGCACCTGAAACATCAATTCCGTCAAAGGAAGAGATTTTGCGGGTTTCCTTCAGCACATTGCCATCGCCGTGTGTACCGGGAATCATGTTGCAGGCTGCAAACAAACTTGTCATGCCAACGAACAGGCTGGCGAATAAAAACATTGAAAAAATTCTCATTGATTTCATGGGTTAGGGGTTTAAGATTTGACGTGATTTTATGGTTTGGTTACAAAAAAAAGCGGACAGGCGGACAGGCGGACAGGCGGACAGGCGGGCAGGTGGACAAGTGGCTCATACAATTTGACTTTTGACTTTTGACTTTTGACTTTTGAGATTTATTTGAGGCTAACGTTTCCAAACTCACTATGCACCACAACCTTGCTCACCGGAGCCTCTCCTCCCCCAATAATCCCCTTGTAACTTTTAGAGGTATTGGTGGTTGACCGGAAAGAGAATTTAGCATTATCTGACGGATAATCCAACTCACAGAATTTAAGGTCGGCTTCCAGGCTGTATTTTGACTGATCGCTCAGTCCGATGGAGACATCCCCATATTTATTCCGGATGTTTACCGAAGTAAAATCGGCCGGCATTTCATGTACCTCACAATTTCCATATTGAATATCCAGGTTCAAACTTTGTTCAATCCTTTGTATATCAATATCTGAAAACTTTGATTTGCTTTCAACTGCCGAAGAGTTTTCCATATTCAGTTTACCTCCTTCAAATATCACATTGAGCGCAATAATTTTTTCTGCATCCAGGTTTGAGTATTTCGAATCAAGCCGAAGGCTTCCGGCATAGTCCAGCGCCATTTCAGAATATTTCAGTGACAATACCGCCCCTTTGATCCAATTGACCCTTGCCTTGCTGAATTTAATATCCAGCAGGTTATCTGAATTGCCAAGTTTTTTAGCCTCCAGGTTCCCATAGCTCAGGTTAATTTTCCCCTTTCCCTGTATCTCATTGATGTAAATATCCCCAAATTTATTGGTCACATCGAGATTGACTGTGACCGGCATATTGACCATATAATCTATGGAAAACCTGCCTCTGCCTGAATTCTTTATTTCATCCATATTGGTAATGGCCGTAACCGACGACGGAGAGTCGGTAAAATCGATTGAAATCTTTTTAAACTTTTTCTCGGCCTCTTCCTGATCTGCGGCAGTAACCGTAATGGTTACATCGAAGGATACTGCATTCTTTTCCCAATTGGCACAATGAACCTTGCCAAAGCGGTTGCTTATTGTGAGTTGAGCATCTGGATTGACCGCAAACTCTCTTTTAATCACCCGGGTGAACTCATCATGTGCTTTCGCTCCTTTTATTCCAAGCAGGAAGATGAGTACCAGGATGAAGAATGTTACTTTTATCGTTGTTTTCATGGGTTTTTGTATTAACTATTTTTTAGATGGTGACAGTTGTGTGATAATGTTATTCAGCATGGTTTCTTTCATTTGCTGGTTTTGGATAATCGCATCCAGTATCCTTTCATTTCCCGGATTTTCAGTGAGCGACTTTTTTAATTCGTTGGTGGTCGCATCCAGGCTCCGAATTTCTTTTAATGCTGAGGCATTCAATGCAACTGCGTCCGCATGGTTTGCTGTAAGACTTTGCAAAGTTGCCATTTGCTTGCCCGATTGATTGTCGTAATACTGCACAGCCTCTCTGATTTCAAGGGGCAACTCTGAGCCTTGTTTCGCCATTGCAAACCGATCCCTGATTTCGCGGGTCGCCAGATCAAACACCATCACGCTAACGCTGATCAAAACAAGAATCAATGCGGCAATTTTCAGCATCTGTGAACGTGTGCGGGCAACCGGACGGGTAACGGGCAGCGCATCCAGCCGTGCTGCAAACCGATCAAAATGGCCGGCTGAAGGCTCGGCATCATCAAATTCGGACTGATGGTCCCTGATAAATTTTTGCAGATTCGGCATATCAATTTGAACTAAAGGCGTTAATAAAACTATTTTCTTTCAGAACTTTCAACAACTTTTGCCTGGCCCTTGAAAAACGGGTACGCGAAAGTTGATTTGAAATATTCAGAATTTGGGATATCTCCTCATGGTCGTATCCTTCCAATAAAAAAAGTGACAGCACTACCCGGTATTCATCCGAAAGTTGCGAAATTGCATTTTTAACCTCAGAAACCTGGAATTGGATTTCTTCCTCATGGCTGTCCTTAGGAGCATCTGGCAGATCAAATTCCAACTCGTCAATAGAAACGGTCTCTTTTGTTCTTCTCAAACAGTCGAGCGAGCGGTTAATCACAATTCGTTTGAGCCATGAGCCAAAACTTCCTTCTCCCGAATAACTTTGTATCCGCTGGAATGCATCCAGGAATGATTCCTGCATGATATCCTCCGCTTCAGCAGTGTCGTTCACGATTCGGAGGCTGGTGTTGTACATGGCTTTGTAATAGAGTTTGTAAATCCTGAACTGGGCATTGCGGTCGCCGTTGTGGCAGGCATCGATAAGATCCTGATGAATATTGATGTATTTACCTTCCAATGCGACTGATTTTTGACAATGGACTGAGTGAATTTTGGAATGTTACAGTTTTAAGGAAAAAATTTCACGCAGATTTGCGCTGATTTTCACCAATATTTTCACTGAAATACAGTGCAGATTATTGCAGAAACAGTTAAAGGAATAAAAAGATTAATAAGATGATTCTGATTAAAAGTTTAAAAGTAATATTTTTCTTTATGTGTGGGCGCAACTATACCAGACGAATTTATTTATGCAAATTCCTTCCAACATTCCATAAACATTTATCATTGGTCCTTCCCGGCTCCGTAGGAGCCAGATTTTGGTAGAAAGTATGCCACCACCCCGATCTCTGCGCGCCGTAGGTGCGCAATTCATTTTGATTCAAATTCCCCAGCAGATAATATCGCACCTACGGGGCGAAATGCACCCGTAACTCATCGTGCTACCAGAATTTCGCTCATATGGAGCGCAGTAAAAAAGGTCGTTAATAGTTTGTTTTAATTCTACCAGTCACATAAGGGAAAACGAAACCCCTGAAGTGGTGACATTGTTATAGGACTTGTTTTTGGCGCCAACAGCCTGAACCCTGAAAGGGTGAAATAGATGAATTCTCGTAACATGTAGATTGTCAAGCCTTTGCTAATTATTCAATTTTAACTGGTACAATTGCGCCTAATCAATTGTTCTTTATCGAAAATTTATCTGCGGAAATCTGCGTGAATAATCTGCGCAAATCTGCGTGAACTACCTTCTCGCATTTGCGAGAAAAAAACACCAGCAATTGATCCCCGATCCGGTTATTATCTCCTTCCAAAGGTGTAATTTTGCCGCAGTTTGAAAAAAATTCACATACCGGTCTATTTTTATCCGCTGGCAGCGATGCTCTTCTGGGGGCTTTCATTTATATGGAGTTCCGTATTGCTTAAATACTATCAGCCGGTCACGTTAATTTTTATCCGGTTGATCCTGTCGTCGATCCTCCTGTTCTCGCTCATTTTTCTCCTTGGCAAACATGAAAAAGTTGAACGGAAAGATTATATGTTAATTCTGCTGAGCGCTTTATTCAACCCTTTCCTATATTTCCTGGGCGAAAACTACGGTCTTAAATACTCATCACCCACCATTGCAGCTGTCATAATTGCGACCATTCCTGTTTTTTCACCGGTGATCGGATACCTGAGTTTCAGAGAAAGACTTACGCCTGTCAATTTCGTTGGCATAGCCGTGTCATTTGCGGGCGTTATTTTAATGCTGATCACGAGGAATCTCTCACTTGCCACTGATTATAAAGGCATTGTCTTTCTGTTTTGCGCTGTTCTGGCAGCGTTGTTATACACCGTAACCCTTCGCAAACTGACCATGAAATACTCTGCCATTGTGCTGGTAGCCAATCAGAACCTGATCGGTATTTTTCTTTTTCTGCCGTTTTTCCTTATTTTTGAGGTAAAAGGTGCAATGGCTGTACCCATCACCGGTGAAATTATTACATCGATGCTACTTCTTGCCATCCTGGCATCCTCGGTGGCATTTGTCTTTTTTGCCCACTCGGTGAAATTGCTGGGAATCAGCAAATCAAATATTTTCTCCAACCTCATCCCCGTTTTTACCGCTATTTTCTCCTATTTCCTTCTTTCCGAATCATTTACTTTGCAAAAAATAGTTGGAATTGCACTTGTTATCGGTGGGGTTTACCTTTCTGAACGGTCAAAGAGACGAATTTAATTTGAAGCATTATCAGTATCTTTGCCGGTAAATTCTTCATCATGATTTTCCAACCTGAGAAACTAAAGATTAAAGATCAAAGGATGAAACCCTTCATCGATTCCGATGAATTATGGGGCTATATCAACACTATACATGCTTCCAAAGACAGGGTTAGGGAAGTAATTGCAAAATCACTGGATAAGAACCGTTTAACACTTGCAGAAACAGCAATTCTCATCAATGCCACGGACCCTGACCTGATCGAAGAAATCAAGCAGGGAGCCCGAACCCTCAAAGAAAAAGTTTATGGACAGCGTATTGTGCTGTTCGCTCCATTATATATTGGAAATCTTTGCACCAACAATTGTGCATATTGTGGCTTCAAAGCATCAAATAATAAGATTAAGAGGGTCACGCTTGATCAGGAAGACCTTATTGCACAAGTGAAGGCGCTTGAAGATTCCGGCCAGAAACGGTTGATTCTTGTGTATGGCGAACACCCGAAATATGATGCAAAATTCATCGCAGATTCGGTTCGAACCGTTTATTCTGTTAAAAGCGGCCCGGGAGAGATCAGGCGGGTCAATATCAATGCCGCTCCCATGGACATTGATGGTTTCAGAATCATTAAAGATTCAAAAATCGGAACCTACCAGATTTTCCAGGAAACGTACCATCAGGAAACCTATGCCAGGGTTCATCTGGGCGGGCAGAAGCGCAATTATGACTGGCGGCTGACCGGACTTGACCGGGCACAGGAAGCCGGAATCGACGATGTTGGCATTGGAGCGCTGTTCGGATTATACGACTGGCGGTTTGAAGTCCTTGGACTGGTGAGACACACCAACCATTTTGAAGCAGTTTACAATGTGGGTCCGCACACTATTTCGTTTCCACGGATTCAATTTGCGTCGGAACTCAATATCGACAAGTCCCATATGGTCACCGATGCCGAATTTACCCGTTTGGTAGCCATTCTGCGTTTGGCTGTTCCCTATACCGGACTTATCCTCACCGCGAGAGAATCCGCTGCCATACGTAATGAAATCATGCAATTCGGCGTTTCTCAGATTGATGGCGGCACAAACATTGAAATGGGAGGATATTCAAAAAAGAAGGAAAACGAAGATCAGGATATTGACCTCGAACAATTTCAGATCAATGATAATCGTTCTCTGAACGAGATTATGGACGAACTGATTGAGCACAAATATATTCCTTCGTTTTGCACGGCTTGTTACCGCCTGGGGAGAACTGGTGAACACTTTATGGAATTTTCCGTACCCGGATTCATCAAACGCTATTGCCAGCCAAATGCTTTGATGACCATGGTTGAATATCTGGAAGACTATGCTCCGGCAGAAACCAAAGAAAAAGGATATCAGCTGGTGCAGGAAAAATTGAATGAAATCGAAGATGAATCATTTAAAATCAAATTGACCGAAAAAATTACTCAGATCAAAAACGGCAGCCGTGATTTGTACTACTAGCATATCTGCACATCAGCACATCAGCACATCAGCACATCAGCACATCAGCACATCAGCACATCAGCACATTATCACATTAGCACATTATTTTAATGAAAGAACTCAGAATTATCGGTTTATTGATTACCGACCGCATCAAGGAGGCTGGACGTACGCAGCAATCACTCACCAAATATGCCCATGTCATCAAATCAAGACTTGGTTTTCATGAAGTTACCGAAGATGTTTGCAGCCGTGTTGGCGTTGTCATTCTGCAACTTGCAGGCAGTTCAGCGGAATGCAATAAACTTGAAGAGGAACTTGGTCAGATTGGCGGACTGGAGATTCAGCGGATGGTTTTCACACTCTAACAACCATAGAGAGAATGAGCGACCAGCGCCGAAAAAGTTTGCAAACTGAATTTCAGGAGTTCTTTATGATTTCCTCCTTGCCTGCCATGCGCATCGGGCTGATTGTTACGATCATCATGTTTACCTGCTTTGCACTGTTCAATACCATCTTTTTTGTGAATTCTCCTGAACGATTATATTATAACCGGTTTTGGATCATATCGCCGGTGATGCTGATATCGATCATCGTGACCTATATTAAGCCTCTATACAAGTGGTTGCACCTGATTTACATCATCCTTAACCTGCTGATTGGCCTTGCGGTTTTTTATGTTGGCATTAACTCGAGTCTGTTGCAACCCGGTTCAGAATATTATTATGCATGGGTTATGCTTGTCGTGATAGGCCTTTTCGTTTTTTACAGAATGCCTTTCCCTACTGTTGTCATCCTCGGCTTGATCCAGGTCACTGCTTTTACCGTTGCAAATATCATCAACCACACCTTAAAACAACATTCGTTTGTCTTTTACAACAATCTGTTCTTCGTTGTAGCTATTTATTCGATCGGTTTTATGTTGGCCTATATGTTCAGAAGTCTGAACTGGAAAAATTTCCTGCATCAGAAAGCGCTCTCCAAAAACAATCTTCAGCTTTTAGCGGAGATCAAGGAGCGTAAAGAGGCAGTTGAGGCCTTCAGGCGGTCAGATATCCAATACCATAATACACTGGATGCGATCCCTGACTGGATCTATGTAGTCAACAGTGAGTTCCGTGTTGTCATCATCAATTCATGCCTGAAAGAAGGGCACCTTGTCAATGGTCTTCCTGTGGATGTGATTGGTAAAAAAGTCCTGGATGTTTATCCGTTTATGACGCAATCAACCCTGAGCGAGCTTAAAAACGTATTTGATTCCGGGCAGATGCTGGTTACAGGGCAGAAAATGTTGTACAATGATACGGAAATCTTCATGGAAATACGAAGAGTTCCCATTTTCAAGAATCATGAAGTAGTGCAGGTGATGACTATTCTTCGCGACAAATCCAGGGAGAAGGAAGTTGAAGAATTAAAACAGCGAAATACAGAGCAAAAGGAGATCATGCTGCGCGAAATCCACCACCGCGTAAAAAACAATCTCGCGATCGTTATCAGCCTGCTAAACCTCCAACTACGTAACAATACCGACAAAGAACTGCACCGGATCATCCGGGATATTGAAATGAGAATCCGCTCCATGGCATTAATCCATGAGCATTTGTACCGTTCTGAAAACCTCGACCGCATTCCCCTTGATGCCTATTTGCAGTCGCTGGCTACTATAATCACCGGAACCTTCAGTGGACGCCGCGTCAACCTTGTTACATCGCTCGAAGCCACAGATGTAAGCATTGAAACAGCGCTTCCTTTGGGACTTATTGCCAACGAATTGCTTACGAATGCTTTTAAATATGCCTTTCCCCACCATCAGGATGGTGAAATTCAGGTTCATTTGCACAAAGAAAATGAAGATGAGTTCTCGCTCATGGTCAAGGACAATGGTGTAGGATTACCCGATTCGTTTTCACTGGATTCTGAAAAATCATTGGGCATGTTCATCGTCAGATTGCTGGTAGAACAGATCGATGGCCACATTGAGATATCCCGTCGAAACGGAACTGCCTTTTGCATTCGCTTCAGGAATTTACTGGTAAAAAAACAAGCTATTCTTTGAAATAAACACTATGAAAGAGATCTGGATTCTCGGTATACATATCACCGACAGGGTGAAAGAAGTTTCAGACGTTCAATCCATCCTGACCAAGTTTGGCTGTACCATTAAAACGCGACTGGGGCTTCATGAAATCAAGGATGACTTTTGTGCCCGCAGCGGACTGATCCTCCTCGAACTAACCGGAAGCCGTGAAGAGTTTTTTAAACTGGAAAACGAACTGTTGAGAATCGACGGACTCGAGGTGAAAAAGATGGTTTTTATTGAATAATGACAAGTGACGAATGACAAGTGACAAATTTGGTGTAGCTAATCATTCGTAATTCGTCATTCGTCATTCGTCATTACACGAGTGTGACGCGTGTTCCCCCATTATCAATTCCCAGCATTGTAGTTTTCGTAATAATGGTGTCTTTGCCTGAGTGTTCCACAAAGTGAATGGCAGCACGAACCTTGGGTCCCATGCTGCCATCGGGGAACTGACCTTCCTCCAGATACCGTTTAGCCTCGGCAATGGTCATGCGGTCAAGGGATTTTTCCTGCGGGGTGTTATAATTTATACATACTTTTGGAACATCTGTGAGAATGAAGAATTTATCGGCATTGATTTGCGAGGCGAGTAACGCAGAAGCGAGATCTTTATCAATGACGGCATCAATTCCCTGTAGTTTATTTGGTTCAACATAGTAAACCGGAATTCCTCCGCCACCCACTGCAATGGCAATCTGACCACCCCGTGCGATTGATTCTATGGTTTTTTTGTTGATGATCACCAGCGGGGTTGGAGAGGCCACCACTTTACGCCAACCGCGGCCGCGTGGATCTTCTTTGAAAACCGATTTGGAGTCTTTGGCCATCTGATCAGCCTCTTCCTTTGTATAATACGGACCAACAGGCTTTGTCGGTTTCAGAAAAGCAGGATCATCTTTGTTTACCAGTACCTGTGTGGTGATGGTGATGATGTCGCGCTCCATATCGTGAATTTCCAATACATTTTTGAGTTGTTGTTCAATGATATAACCTATAAATCCCTGGGAATAAGCAACACAGATGTCAAGCGGCATCTCGGGAATTCCGAACATTTTAAACCCGGCTGAATTGGCCAGCATAATGTTGCCTACCTGCGGACCATTGCCATGGGTGATGACGATGTTATAATCGCGTTTGATCAGTTTTATCAAACTTTCGGCAGTAGCATTGGCATTTGCCTCCTGCTCATCAATGGTTCCTTTCTGATCGCCGCGTAATAGTGCATTCCCTCCGAGGGCAACAACAGCAAGCTTTTTCATATGTTTTTCGGTTTAAAAGGCAAAAGTAGAAATTTTTTCCGATCTTTAAGTACCTTCGCAGCGTGATGAAGCCCCAAAAAAAAGCATACTTATTTGCCTTTGCAGCAATTGCCTGCTGGTCGACCATTGGATCTGCCTTCAAATTATCTCTGCGATACATTGATCCACAGGGATTGTTATTCATTTCATCATTGGTGGCTTGTATTGTTTTGTTTACGATCCTGCTGGTTCAGGGGAAACTTGCCTTGTTGAAACAACTGACTTTCAAAGAGGTTTTATTGTCGGCGTTTCTTGGAATGCTCAACCCGTTTCTCTATTATTCTGTTTTACTTAAAGCCTACGATTTGCTGCAGGCACAGGAGGCCGGAACGCTCAACTATATCTGGCCGCTTATCTTGGTATTGCTATCCATCCCGATGCTGCATCAAAAAATCAGTTTTGGGAGTGTTATTGCCATTGCCATCAGTTTTCTGGGAATTGTCATGATTTCAAGCCGGGGACAATTTTTCGAAGGGATCAGTTCAGTAGTTCAAACAGACATCACCGGCCATACCCACGGGGTGCTGCTGGCCATTGGCAGCGCTGTGTTGTGGGCGCTTTACTGGATTTTCAATGTAAAGGACCAGCGGGAAGCCGTGAGTAAGCTCTTTCTTAATTTTTGCTTCGGGTTTCTGTATTCACTCATTTTTATGGTGGCATCCGGCAGGGTTGAAATTCCTGCCTGGCAGGGATTGGCAGGTGGTTTTTACATCGGACTTTTCGAAATGGGAATCACCTTCACGCTATGGCTATATGCCCTTAAATATTCATCCACCACTGCCAAGGTTTCAAATCTCATTTATTTATCACCCTTTGTTTCCCTTATCATCATCCACTTTACCGTGGGTGAAAATATCCTTACCTCCACGGTCATCGGATTATTGCTGATTATCAGCGGGATTGGGTTGCAGCAATATTTGAAACGGTAGATAGCCAGGTAAAATAATCGAATGGGCACAATCATAACAGTGATGAATTTGGTCACTAATCAGTCACGACGTGGCGTCACATCATTGCCCAATGAACCCAACATGTCCTATAATTGTTTTTCGGGATCGAAAAATCCGGAACACAATGTGTTTTTGATGACAATAGCAGCCAGGACCTTTTCACTGCGCTCTATAGGAGCGAAATTCTGATAGCACGATGAGGTACGGGTGCATTTCGCGCCGTAGGTGCGATGGTATCTGCCGGAGAATTTGAATCAAAATGAATTGCGCACCTACGGCGCGCAGAGATCGGGGCGGTGGCATGCTTTCTGCCAAAATCTGGCTCCTACGGAGCCCTTGAGTTTGGCTAGTTTCTGAGGTGGCTCCTACGTAGCCGGGAAGGACTAATGATAAATGTGTCTGGAATATCGGAAAGGATTTGCAAAAATAAATTCGCTGGTATAGTTGCGCCCAATCAGATAAAATAATAAAAAATTAAACGATAATGTTGTATTTGATAAATATTGTAATTTAGACGTTGGATTATACCCTCACCCTAACCCAACCTGCCATGAAAAATTTCCTGACGAATTCAAGAGAAATACGGCCAAAACACATTGTATCCGGAATCCTGGTTTGTTGCTTAACAATTCTGCTTGCTTTACCTTCCTGCAAAAAGGATTTTTCGTTCGATAAGGTTAAAAGCCTTTCGTGGAATCCCGATTTAGCTCTTCCACTGGTCAATGACAGTATTACCTTGCGCAGGGTATTGACGCAGGGAGGTGCGGAGAGCCACCTTTTGATAGATGAAAGCGGCAACATTTCGATCCTTTTCTACTTTAACAATGATGCCATCAGGCTCAAACCCAGCGACCTCATTAAACTGCTGCCGGTCAATTTTTCCTACCTGCACCAGATCACCCAGGCAGAACAGGATATCCTCGCCATTTCAGATCTCACCATCCCGCCGGTTACCTTTACGGTCAATCTTAACGGGGTAATTCCGGGCGTGAGGGTAGATAAACTGCTGGTCAAAAAAGGGGTGATCAAGGTTAACACCAATCACACCTTCAACAACGATGGATATATGACCATCCGGATCGTGAATGCCACCAAAAACGGGACTCCGTTTTCCTTTACCCTTGGTCCTTTTGTTACCGGGCAGTCGCAAAGCTATGTTGATATTTCAGGCGTATATCTCGATCTTTCATCTTCGCCAAACACGGTTCAGGCGGAGGTTGGAGGGTTTCTGAAGAAATCGGGAAGCCCTGTGGCCGGTGATGAGATGCGTGCTGATTTTCAGGTTACCATTGATACCATTGGGCGGTTTGAAGGCTTCCTGGGGCGTCAAACTTTCCCCCAACTCACGGATACTGTCAGGGTGAATGTGTTCAACAACGCCTATACGCTGGGACAGGTCTATTTTATGGATCCGCAGGCGGTAATCACCATTGTGAACTCCATTGGCGTTCCGGCAGAAATCACCATCGAAAAAATGCTTGCTATCAACAATGCCTCAGGCGCCACACTGGATATTGCGAACCGGTTAGGCGATGGAGCATTTTTTGATGTTCCAAGTCCATTGATCAATGCAACCAAACCTGTGATTAAAACCATGAATTACACCAATGCCAATACAGGCAATGCCATGAATGATTTTTTTAACATGAAGCCTGATAACGTTGCCTTTCAAATCAAGACGGTCATTAATCCAACGGGGACCCCGCTTAATTTTTTTACCGATACCAGTGAGTTGTATGATACCCTTCGGGTGAAACTGCCATTGTGGGGCCATTTCGACCACCTTACTTTTCAGGACACTTTTGACCTGGTGATCGACAAGCCGGAAGAACTCGAGTACCTGGCATTCAGAACAGCTGTTTCAAATGGTCTGCCCCTGGCCGGACTGATGCAGGTGTATTTTACCGATGATAAATACAATGTGCAGGATTCCCTCACCGGGACCGACCAACTCATTATCAGGGAAGCGCCCGTTGACCCCTCTACAGAACTCCCTTATCCCGGGGTTTATGGTGTGAAAGACACCACTTTCATTATGAATACAGCGAGATTGCAAAACCTTAAAAATGTCCGGAAAGCCATTGTCAGGGCAGTATTGCATTCATCGGAGGAAGGACAGGTTAATGTCAAACTCAGGGCAGAGCAGAGTGTCAAACTCAACTTTTCTGCCCGGGCTAAAATCCGGAAAACAATCGAACTAAGTAAATAACCACGATTTAAAACAAACGAAAATGAAAACAAAAATTGTTTGTTGCGCGATCCTCTGTTTTTTGCTTAGTCAAGGGCCTGTGAAAACATTTGCCCAACAGGACCTGAGCATCTACAACATGCAAATCGTTCCGCAACGTATTTTTCAGAATCCTGCATTTATCCCCGATCAGAAATTTTATATCGGGATTCCGATCTTATCGGGCGTACAAACAGCCTATGCCAATCCGTTTACCTACAATGATGTCATCGAGAAGGACTCCTATGATTCAATCACCTTCAGGATCGATAACTTCATTGGGAAAATTGCCAAACATAATCAATTGAGGTTGTATTCCAACATAGAAATGCTGTCGCTGGGTACCCATATTGCGAAAGACCGGTTTTTCGTGGGATTCAGTGTTCGGGAACGCATGGAAAACCAGGTCATGATCCCCGAAAATCTCGCCAACCTGATGTGGTATGGCAATGCTGCACCTCAGATTTTCGGGCAATATGCCAATATTTCCCCATCTGTCAATTTCACCGCATTTGATGAATGGGCGGCCTCCTTTTCAGGTTATGCTATGAAGGGGAAGATGACCTGGGGCGGACGATTGAAATACCTTTCCGGAAGGTTCAATGCCACCACCACCAAAACGGAATTCAATGTTTTCACGGATACAAACACTTACCAGATTCGGATGCAGTCGGATTTTGAAATGAAAACCTCCGGAATCGACAATATTGAAAATTACCTGGATCAATCGGTTTCGTCTCTGGTGTTTCCCGGAAACAACGGCTTCGGCGTTGACCTGGGATTGACCTATCAGATTAATGAAAAGATAGGCATCAGCGCGAGTGTTTTGGATATCGGGTTTATCAACTGGAAGTCGGACAACCTGAAACTTGTGAGCCATGATCCAGGTGCCGAGTTTGCTTTCGACGGTTTGAGGCTGGATGATTTCGTAGATATGCTCGCCAGTCTGGATTCCTTTGGTAAAAAGCTGACCGACAGTATTCTGAAGCTGGTAAAAATCGATTCCGTGTATGGGGAGAAATATACCACGTGGCTTCCGGTGAGGTACAACCTCGGCGGTTCTTATTCGCTCAATGAACATCACCGGTTCAACCTGTTGCTCAACGGAACTTCCTGCGATCACCATTTTTTCCCGGCTTTATCAGTCTCATATTATTACCAGTTGCCCCGGATACTTGGCATCATGGTGTCGTACAACATCTTCAACAACCAATACACCAACATCGGCGCCGGGCTCAGTGTTAGCGCCGGCCCGGTACAATTGTACGTTGTTTCCGATAATTTGCCCGGTTTGATCTTTTACAAGGGAACCAACAATTCATCACTCCAGTTTGGGATCAATATTTCGATCAATAAAAAGAAGGAGGCGCTTCCGGAGGAACCCAAACCCGATGTGCAGCCGGCCGGTGTGGTGGAATAGGGAAAAACGTGTATTTTTGCAGGATGAATCCAAAATCCATTGCATTCCATCATTTTGGTTGTAAAGTCAACTTTGCGGAAGCTTCTTCACTGTCGCGGCAATTCCAGGAAAACGGGTTTGAGGTAAAAAATTTTCATGACACGGCTGATGTGTACGTAATCAGTACCTGTGTGGTGACCACCGTTGCCGAGAAGAAATGCAGGGCAGCCATCAGGCAGGCACACAAGATTAATCCAAACGCCAGGATTGCTGTTATCGGATGTTTTTCGGAGCTAAAGCCCGATGAACTGTCACAAATGGAAGGGGTCGACCTCGTTCTTGGCCACAACGGGAAATTCAGGCTGCTGGAAGAACTTTCGAAACTGGATCAGCCGGTCCCGGAAGATCATGTCCATGACTATCATGGCAGTTTGGCTGTTAGCAAAAGCGCTTTCCAGGATGCGTTTATTCCATCATTTTCCTACGGCGACCGCACCCGGTCATTCTTGAAAATCCAGGATGGATGCGATTATTTCTGCACCTACTGCACCATTCCACTGGCACGTGGCCGCAGTCGCAGCGATACCATCGACAATGCAATAAAGAATGCCCGTGAAATACTTGCCAACGGGATCAGGGAAATTGTTTTAACCGGCGTGAACATCGGTGATTTCGGCAAACAAAACGGCGAGAGCTTCATCCAACTGATCAAAGCACTTGACACGATAAAAGGGTTAAACCGCATCCGCATCTCTTCCATTGAACCCGACCTCCTCACCAATGAAATCATTGATTTTGTTGCTGCATCCGCTAACTTTCTGCCGCATTTTCATATTCCGCTGCAGTCGGGATGCAACAAGATTCTCAAGGCCATGCACCGCAAATACAACCGTGAACTTTACGCTTCCCGGGTTCAGCAAATCAAGGAACTGATGCCCCATGCATGCATAGCGGCGGATGTAATTGTGGGGTTTCCGGGCGAGACAGATGAAGACTTTGAAGACACTTTCAGCTTTCTGAAAAATCTGAATATCTCCTATCTGCATGTGTTTACCTATTCAAAACGCGACAATACCCTGGCCGCTAAAATGGAAGCACCTGTTCCGGATAAAGTAAAGAAAGAACGCAGCGATGCGTTGCATAAACTATCCGATGAAAAGAAACACCGGTTCTACCATGAAAATATGGGCCGCAAAGCGAAGGTTCTCTTCGAATCAGATAATTCGCAGGGATTCATGCATGGTTTTACGGAGAACTATATCAAAGTAAAAACAAAGTTCAACTCAGAACTTGTGAACCGGATCGTGAAGGTGAAGTTGGAAAATTTGGTCGAGGATGGTTATCTGGCGAATGTTACTGGTTAAAAAACAGTGGAAATGCTTCCGGATAAACAAGTGCCTGCAATTCAATATCCATATCTATTTCTTCCCAATGCAACTGTGATGGAGGCAGGAATTTGACATTCAATATTTTATTTATTGATGATTCTTTAAAACCGGGATAATCTGAAAATGGAATAAAATATTCCTTTTCTTCAACAAACACCCAGAAACCCAGGTCATTCATTCCTGTAACGCTACAAACTGAAGTGCTGATTCCACTTTGCGATAAATCCATCTTTGTTTTCCTCCACAATAATAATTATTTCAGTCAATTCCTTTGATGAAATGTTGTAAAAATCAGCCAGTGCTATGACAGGTTCAAGCCATATTTTGGCTGTTCCGTCAGAAGTTGCCACATGAATATGCCTGCGTTTTTCTTCACGACTATTGAAGAAAAATCGATATTTCCCGATGAGTAGTATTGTAGGTGACATGCCGATAATATCAAAGCAAAGATAATGAAAATTTCCCTGGTTCGTAATTTAGGCGTTACTTTGTAGCCTGAAAAGACCGTAAAATGAATCTTGAAAAACTAACGCATCAGGTTTGCGACCTTGCCGTAGAGACCGGTGAATTTTTAAAGCATGAGATCACGAAGCTGAAAGCAACAGATATTCAGTCGAAGGGATTGCACAATTATGTGACCTATGTAGATCAGGAATCTGAGCGGCGCATCGTGGAGAAGCTTTCAAAATTACTGCCGGGCTGTGGGTTTATTGCCGAAGAAAATGCCGCACTGAAGCCTGGCGAATTTACATGGGTAATCGATCCGTTGGATGGAACTACCAATTTCATTCATGGCGTTCCACTTTACTGCATCAGCATCGGGTTGATGCACCAGGAAGAAACCATCATCGGCATCGTGTATGAACCCAACCTGAAGGAGTGTTTTTATACCTGGAAATCTGCTCCTTCCTACCTCAACCGGGAAATCATCCGGGTATCTCAAACCAAAACAATCCATGAATCGCTCTTTGCAACCGGTTTTCCCTATTATGATTACAGCCGGCTCGACGATTACCTGGCTATTTTCAAACACCTGTTGCAAAACAGTGGTGGCGCCCGCCGGCTTGGTTCGGCAGCAGCCGATCTGGCCTACACCGCCTGTGGCAGGTACGATGGTTTTTATGAATACGGACTGAGCCCCTGGGATGTAAACGCAGGCGGATTGCTCGTAAAAAATGCCGGAGGAATCGTTACCGATTTTCGTGGCGGGGAAAATTATATCTTTGGAAAACAAATTATAGCTACAAACAACTCTATTTATCCCGAATTTCTAAAACTATTTGACGCATGGAAACAAGAATTGAATTAATCCAGGGTGACATTACCAAATTAAAAGTTGATGCCATTGTAAATGCCGCAAACCCCTCGCTCCTTGGCGGAGGCGGTGTAGACGGCGCCATTCACCATGCAGCCGGTCCCGGACTGCTTGAGGTGTGCAAACTTCTTGACGGTTGCAAAACCGGCGAGGCAAAAACGACCAAAGGCTACAAATTACCAGCCCAGTTTGTGATTCATACCGTTGGGCCGGTTTGGGGTGTCGGCGACCGTCATGAAGAAGAACTTCTTGCCAGTTGTTACCGGAAAAGCCTGGCCCAGGCAACCGTTCATGATTGTAAAACCATTGCGTTTCCCAATATTTCGACAGGTGTTTACCATTTTCCCAAAGAACTGGCCGCTACCATCGCCATCCGCGAGGTAAAAAACTACCTGACAAACAACGCCATCCCGGAGAAAGTAATCTTTGTATGCTTTGGCGAAGAAAATTTTACGATATACCAGCAGCTGCTTAACCAGTAAATCGCCCGGTTCATCGAAAATAGTTTATCAGAGGTAGTAACTTCGTCTATTTTTGGCAGTCAGTTCACGTCATGAAAGCAATCCTGCTATTTCTTTGTCTTTTTCTGTCTGCTTCATTGGTTTTTCCGCAAGCGGAAAAGAAGAGGGTTGCTGCTATTCCTGCGCATGACGCAATAAAAGTGGATGGAGTCCTCGATGAACCCGTATGGAATACCGCTCCGGTAGCAATTGATTTCATTCAGCGGATGCCTTACAACGGAAAGTCGGCAACCTTTGCCACCGAAGTCAGGTTTGTGTATGACAACAGCGGACTTTACATTGGCGCTACCATGTTCGATCCTTATCCCGACAGTATCCCGTGTCAACTGGGGCTCAGGGATGCCTCATCGCTCAATGCTGACAATTTGATCTTTGTGGTGAGTCCTTTCAACGACGGGCTAAACGCTTTTTGTTTTCTGGTTTACTCTTCTGATGTTCAGGCCGACTTCAAACTTGCGGCCGACACTGATGATGATTTCACCTGGGATGCTGTCTGGCTTAGCAAAGCGCGTAAAAATGATCAAGGTTGGGTTGTGGAAATGAAGATCCCCTACTCTGCGATCCGCTTTCCGATGAAACCCATCCAGCAATGGGGCATCAATTGCCAGCGCCAGATCAGGCGGTTTCGCGAAGTGGATACCTGGAACTTAGTGGATTCCAAGGTTTCAGGGTATGTCAACCAAAGTGGTTTACTGGAAGGTATCCGGGACATCAAACCTCCGCTCCGGCTTTCTGTATCCCCATACCTGTCGGGATACCTGCAAAACAGTCCGGGTGATAAGCGTTATGACTTTTCTTATAATTATGGCGCCGACCTCAAGTATGGCATCAACCAGAGTTTCACCCTCGACATGACCCTCATTCCCGATTTCGGCCAGGTCCGATCGGATGATAAAATTTACAATTTCACTCCATTTGAAATCCGTTATGATGAGCGTCGTCAATTTTTCACGGAAGGAACGGAATTATTTAACAAAGGAGGTATTTTTTATTCACGGCGGGTCGGAAGTCAGCCAAAAGGTTATGAAAAGCCCTATAATGATCTTCGGAAAAATGAAGAAGTAGTTGAAAACCCCAACCAGACAAAACTGATCAATGCATCAAAAATTTCCGGAAGAACCAGTGGCGGCCTGGGCATCGGGGTATTCAATGCAATGTCGGCCAATACCTGGGCAACCATTGAAGATACTGTTACCGGTGAAAGCAGGCAAGTACTCACGCAAGGGTTTACCAACTACAATACTTTTGTCCTTGATCAGAACCTTAAAAACAACTCCTACATCGATTTTTTGAACACCAACTATTTCATGCCCACCGAAGGGTACACCGCCAATGTAACCGGAACTTCTTTTAAGTTTGCCAACAAAAAATACACTTATGCGCTGATTGGCGATGGGTTTGTGAGTCAGAAGTATTACAGTCACCACGCTCCCGATCTGGGTTACCACTATGCGCTTTCCTATGGCAAGATTGCGGGTAATTTTCGGTTCACCTACTCTCAACTTCTTGAAACAGACACATACGATCCCAATGATATGGGTTTCAATGTGATCAACAACCGTTCCCACAACAATTTGTCCATGCAGTACAACATTTATGAACCTTTCTGGAAGGTCTTGAACTGGTACAATTACGGACAAGTCAGTTACAAAACCCTTTACGATGGTTTGAAATATACTTCCCTGGAGTTTATTTTTGAAAGCAATACAACAACCGTGAAGCATTTAACCATGGGCGCCAACACAAATTTCGCACCCATTGCCTCACATGATTATTATGAGCCGCGGGCAGATGGCTGGATGTATGTTTCGCCAGCCTATGGGAGTTTAAACTATTGGATTTCGACTGATTACAGAAAAAAGTTTGCCATCGATATGTCTCTGAACGGGTATATTGCTCCGAAAATAAAATCATCAGGCTACGGTTTCACCATTGAGCCAAGGTACCGCATCTCCGACAGAATATTGCTCCTGTATCATTTTTATTATGAAAACATTCAGAACGATATAGGGTATGTTGATCAAATTCAGGATACATCCGGCAATCTCAACATTTATTTTGGCCGCCGCGACAGGCAAAGCATTACCAACATTCTGGAGGCAAATTACATGATCACCAGCGCCATGAGCATTGATTTAAGGGCACGTCATTACTGGGTTTCAGCCCCCTATTATTCCTTTTCAATTCTCCGGCGCGACGGTTCATTGCAACCTGCATCCTATCCGTCTGATCCTGATGTCAATTACAACCTCTTTAACCTCGATCTCACCTATATCTGGAATTTCGCCCCGGGAAGTCAGATCTCCATCATGTGGAAAAACGCCATCAATACCTTTGATAACAATATTGAGAAAGGCTTCTTCAGGGATTTCAGGAAAACCATCACCTCTCCGGCATCAAACAGCTTTTCTATCAGGATTCTGTATTACCTTGATGCATTGTATTTTAAGAAAAAATAGGTAACCTCCGTTTACAGGGCAATTACAGGTTTGTTTTTATCATTAAAATACTTGATCGTTGCATCTTTTTCCCGGGTAAAACATATCAGGAAACCACCACCACCGCTGCCACATAGTTTTAAGGTAAACAAACCTGATTGCAGGCCCTCAGCCCAAAGCGGCCTGAGCGCATCAGGAACAAGGTGAATTAAATTCGTCAATTGGCGTTTTGAAAGCCGTATGATTTCATCCCATAACCCATCAGTATCGCTTGTCAACAATTTTTCAATAACAGAATTGGCGAGATTGCATATTTCCTTGCCCATTGAGGTAGCAATTCCATCCGGTGCATATTCTGCCAGAAAATTGGTGACCAGTGGTCCGGTACTGCATGGCTGGCCTGAATCAACCAGCAGGAGTTCGATCCCCAAATCTGACATACGGCTCCTGTGAAAATCAACCGGAGTTATCTGGCCCTCTTTGGTAAGCATTAGTGGTGTGTTCAGCGAGGAAACGAGCGGATCAAATCCGGAACTTTTACCATGAAAATATGATTCCATCTGAATAAATGCATTCCGTAGTAAAACGAGTCTTGTCGTATCAGGTCCCTGGGATGAGCCAGGATGCTCTATGTGATACCCGCCATACACGGCAGCACAAAGCGCTCCGGAGCTCCCCATGCCGTATCGTTGAGGGATGGTTGATTCAAGGTAAAGTCCTCTGCCAATATCGTTGCGCAGGCTTTCCAGATCAAGAAACTGACTAAAAACCTTCGGATTTAATCCGAAATAGTTCCATATCTTTTCAAGCTGGCGATTGCTTTCCTTCGCCTTCGAAAGTAACTCACCTGATTCCTGATCAATTATCTTCAGTGAAGCGCTAAAATAAGGAAAAGGCATGCTCAAGGCCGAAGATCCCAGCAAAATGGAGTACTCTCCAAAAAGGAGGAGCTTTGCAGGGAAAATGTGAGCATTCATTACGTTCATCATATAATTTTAAATATCACCTCCCTCTCCTCATCATAACCCTCTTATATACCTACCTCACCCTAACCCTCTCCTCAAGGAGAGGGAATACTCCCCTTCTCCCTGGGGAGAAGGGGTTGGGGGATGAGGCATACCGGTCCCTCCCCACAACCATCAAAAATCACCCGGCCTTCTTCACATAAAGGCTGCAGGGCGTCTGCTATATATTTTTCAACGCTTACCGCAGCTGCGGTTGGATACATCACATGCACATTGGCTCCCGCATCTAGCGTGAAAAACAGGGGAAGTCCTGATTTTCTCGCATCGCGTACCCTGTGAATGACCTCAACTGTGGCAGGTTTCATCAGCAAGGTACCCGGGTTCGCGCTCATGATGAGCGCATGCAGGGTGAGCGCCTCATATTCAGCGATAGAACTTAGTAATTCAAAATCATTGTCCGATAAAGCGTGCATTGCCTCTGCAAGATTCTGGTTTGCCTGTCCGATGCGGCCATCGAAAAACGGATGGCCATTCATGGTTCTGTGGCCGGATGTACTTGGCAAACTTTTCGGATTGGCAGAGACAACCAGAATTGCATCTTTCAACAACAACATATCCGGATGAACGAGTCCTGCCAACGGAATGGCAAATTCATCGGAAGACCCAGGAACGGATGATGCTTCTCCCCAAACGGTGAATCCGCCATACAACGACCGGCAGGCGCTTCCCGATCCCATCCGGGCAGCATACGACGCCATGTGAATGAGTTCATCTCCGGGAATCTCTGTATGTAAAACATGGTCTGCAACACTGAGTAAACACAACGTAAAGGCGCTGATCCCGGAGGCTGATGATGCGATACCGGTGGAATGCGGAAAACTATTCAGGGTAGTGCAAGACAGGGTGAGTTGGTTCAACAAGGGAATTTCACTGCCCATCCATTGAAGAAATTGTTTCATTTTTGGCAAAAAAGGATGGTCAGGTTCTCCATTTAAAGATACCAGGCCCTTCACTGGTTGATCTGTTTTAACATCTACCCGGGTTTGGGTAAAAGCCCGGTCGAGGGTCATGCTCAGCGAAGGAGTAGCCGGCATCTGTCCGTTTTTTTTACCCCAATACTTGACCAGGGCAATGTTCGACGGGCTTTGCCAGCCCATGCTGAGGCTTTCAATTCCGGATAGCTGCCTTTCGGCAGAGATATCTTTTAACCGGGCCAGGGGCGAGTTATTCATGGCGCTATTTCAAGTTCATGGAAGGAGAAAAAATTGGTTAAGCCAAGTCTGCAAAGGTGATTTTTCACCTCTTCCGGTTCCATCCAGCTTACAAACATTGCGAAATCACCGCCCCAGGCTCCAAGTGATTTAACTGCTCCCGGGAAAGCGCGAAAACGGCTGGCAATGGGTGGCTTTTTGAGGATTGAACTGAGAAGCACTTCATGTTCGTATATCAGCGGGATCAGTTCGTCGGTTGAGGAGGCCCCGCAAATGGCGGTTGATAATTGTGAAATCTCTGCCAGATGAAGTTCCGAAAAATGATGATTCGCCAAAAATGCCTCAACTTCACTGGCGCTATCCTGTTTACTTCCCAGATAGGCAAACCACGCATTTTCACGCAAGGCCTTACCTGCCTGAGCATCCGTTATTTCAGGCTGGCCGTTGCATAGTTGATAATATAGCAACCCCTTACGCCCGGCACAAGCAATGTCGTAACCTGAGCCGTTTGAGGTCAGTCGAAACAGGTCAAACACATTTACTTCAGCCCAATCAGCCACCATAAAACAAAGGGTTGAACTGCTGCCCAAACCCCATTCCAGGGGATAATTGGCAGTTACATCGACATCCCACCCGGTGGCGCCAGTGAGAAAACCAGGGTTTAACCGGCGGGCAGAAGAAAGTAATTTATTCAGTTTAAAAGCGATGGCAGGTTGATTGGCAGAGATGACTGTCAACGTATCCGGATCAAACCGGGCAGAGAACCAGATTCCGTCGGGAGTTGAACTTTTCCAGTCAATCATCCGTGAATTTATTTCATGCAATACCATCTGCTGACCGAAACGAACAGGCATTGCAAGCGCCATAGCCCCGGCCAATACAAGGTATTCACCCGAAATGAGTAATTTCCCGTTGCCATGAAATTCAATGGCTGATTTCATGTAAAAAATGTTTTACGGCATTAAAACTCACCTTTCTGTTGTTGAAATACAACTCTGCCTCCTCACGTTGACCATTGTTCACGTTTAAGGTGTTCAGGATGTTTGACAGGTGTAAGCGCATGTGACCTTTTTGAATTCCGGTAGTAACCAGGCTGCGAACAGCTGCGAAATTACTTGCAAGTCCGACAGAAGCCACAATCCCCATTAGATCTTTCGCATTGGGATTACTAAGAATCTCAAGTGAAAGACATGCCAGCGGATGCAGATTTGTGATCCCTCCAACGGTACCCAACGCAAGTGGTATGGTGAGACAGATGACAAGTGCCTTGTTCTTCAACGAACAATTGCTCAATGCACGGTATTGACCGTCGCGGGCGGCGTAGGCATGAGCTGCTGCTTCGGCTGCACGGTAATCGTTGCCTGTTGCCATTAAAACCGCATCTACCCCATTCATAATGCCTTTATTGTGGGTTACTGCACGATAGGGATCATGGTGCGCAATCTGATAAGCCAGGCAAAGTTTGTCGGCAAAAATTTCAACGGGGAGTCGTTCGGCAATGGGTTTAAGATGGTCAATTTCACAGGAGGCTTCAACCGTCACTGTACATTCAGGAGTGTAGTTGCTCAGGATGGCCATGGCTACCTGGCATTTCTTACTTTCCGGATCGTCATCAACGGTAAAGAACATATCAAGCGCTTCCGCCATATCCTCAAGGCAGGTATTCACAAAGTTGGCGCCCATGGAATTGATCGTCTCTACCCTGAGTTCGAGTTTGTACAAATGATCGATGGTCAGTGATTCATCCAACAATTCGAGGCTGAGAATTCCACCCCCGCGCCGTACCATGTTAGAGGTTAATTTCTTTAGTCGTTCCAGTAAAAACAATTTAAGCTGATGCCATCGCTCCCTGATATAGCCAGGTTCTCCATACCAGCGGAAATAGACGTGACCGAGTTTAACCGTTGTTATATGGGTTACCCTGAATCCGCCGCGTTCGGCCCAGAAACGGGCGCTGTGTGAGGCGGCGGCTACCACAGAACTCTCTTCAATGGCCATCGGAACATGATAAACTTTACCATTAACCAGGAAATTCGGGGCAATTCCATATGGCGTGTGAAAACTACTGATGGTATTCTCGCTCAGTTCGAGAAAATGACTTCGCTCGGTTTCATCTTCCATTAAAAAGCGCTCCAAACGATCTTCGGCCTGAGATGAATCATTGCATAGCCGGGCAATAAAATTCCGTTTTTCCTCTTCAGTCAGTTTGGAAAAACCACGAACAATGTCATTGGTAGTCATCAGTTTCTGATTTGTAAAAATGCCTTTGCGAATTTCAGTCCATTGATCTGGCTGGCAACATAGGTTTGAAGGTCATGATAGTCGCCACGGGCAAAGCGCAGAAAGCCGGAAGCCTGCCCATAAATACCCGGTATTAAACTTTTTGATATATAGTAATAACCATCGAGGAAGGAATGGATTCCCCCTGAAATAATCAACTGCCTGCAAGCCATAGGCTTGCCGTATTTCACCAGTGAATTTACTGTTTCAATCATTTCATCCGCAGAATGGCCCAGCCTGGCAAGCGGGCTGTAAAGTTCCTGGTTCTGGGGTGAACTGCGGGCCAATTCCACTTTTGCAAAATTGGTACCTCCAAAGGCTGCAAATTCCAGGGCTTCAATGGGGAGACTCATGAGCCGCGCAATACTTTCAGGGCCCATCCCCTGCCCAACCTCTTTAACGATGATTTTCATGTTTGTCAAAGACAAAAAAGCTTCAATGGTTTCAATGGCGGGTTTCTTCAACACATCACCCTCTTTTTGAAGCCACTCCTGGATAGGGTTAACATGAATGATCAATCCATCGGCTTGTAACCGGTGAACCAGGTCAGCCAACTTCCCAAAACTCTTGTCGGCAAGCATCTCCTCAACCTGTACGATGCCAATATTTGCGTATAAAGGCAGGTCATTGCCGATAATACTCCGCATGTTAAAATCTTCAAAATGTTCATCATTTTCGAGCAGTATCCTACAGGAGCCCAGACCCATTCCCATGCCAAACTCATTGCAGGCCCGGGCCAGGTTGCGGTTGATCGTCCTGGCTTCCTGGCTTCCACCCGTCATACTCGACACCCAGACTGGTACCCGCATTGTTTTACCAAGAAAAGTGAATGGACCCGTTTCGCCTTTCATATGCGATCCCAGTAGCGGTTCATAGGTAAATCGGGTATCGGCAAGGGCCGATGCCACCTGAGATGAAAAAGCCAGTGCGATATGATCGTTTTTACGTTGTTCCATGGTCAATAACGATAATGCTGAGCAGATGCAAAAAAACAAAAGTTTAAAAAAATCTGAAACAAAGATAAAAAAAAAACGTAGGCTGAGGCTGTCTCAAAAATCCTTAACCACAAAGTATCACAAAGTAAGGCACAAAAGGCACAAAGTAAACATAAATGATAGTCAGACACTTAGCGTCTCTTTGTGGTTAACTTCGTGTCCTTTGTAGTTAGATAAAACACTTAATAACAACCTCTCAGGGGAGAATTAGCCCATACCATCATAATTATAACAATAAGCTAAAAATATTTACCTTTGGCCGGGATAGCGATAGTTTTCGGTCCGCGAATTCAATAATTTATAATGAAGAAGAAGATTCACCATATCTCCACAGAGAATTCGACCCGGGATGCATTAATGCAAAGTGAGGAAAAATACCGCATGTTGCTCGACATGGCTGTAGATGCTTTTTTTCAGGGGGATCACAAGGGGAAAATAATTACCGTAAACAATAAAGCCATTGAATTAACCGGATTTTCAAAAGAAGAATTGCTGACCATGCATCTCAGTGATTTGTTTCCTGAAAACATACTTTTATCAAACCCATTGAGGTATGATTTATTATCTGGTGGACAAACGCTCACAACAGAACGGGAAATCATCCGGAAAACCGGAAAATGCCTTTTAGTTGAAATGCACTCCAAAGCCATGCCGGATGGAACCTATCAGTCATTTTTCCGTGACATCTCCCTTCGCAAAAATGCGGAAAATGCAGCAATGGTATCCGAACTTAAATACCGGAATCTGCACATGAGTATGATGGATGGGTATGTGTTTGTTAATATGGATGGCAATATCATTGACAGCAACGAAGCATACCAGCGAATGGTAGGCTACAATGCCACAGAACTTGCATCCCTCACATATGATCAACTTACACCGATGAAATGGCACGATTATGAAAATCATATCGTAACAAGCCAGATCTTGCCTGATGGACATTCCATGGTGTACCAGAAAGAGTACAGTAAAAAAGATGGTTCTGTTTTCCCTGTTGAATTGCGTACGTTTCTCGTGAAAAATGCACTGGGTGAGAATGAAGGGATGTGGGCGATTGTGCGGGACATCACTGAACGTAAACGGGCAGAAGATGCACTGAAAAAATCGGAGGAGAAATTCAGGAGTATTGTTGAATCTTCCCCGACTGCCATGTATTTTTATCATCTTTACCCCGACAACCGGCTTGTTCTTACCGGCGCCAATCCTGCCAGCGACCTGATCATAGGGATTTCAAACCAGTCATTGTTAGGAAAAACCATTGAGGAAGCCTTCCCAAATCTTGCCAATACCAATATTCCGGACCTTTACCGGAAAGTGGCAAAAAATGATGCCGGACAGCACTCCTTTGAGATAGAATATACCGATGAACGATTTTCGGGATTCTATTACGTACATGTTTTCAAAACGGGAACGAATGAGATTGCAGTTGATTTTATTGACATAACAAAACGAAGGCAGACTGAAGAAGCGCTTCGTCGTTCGGAGATCGAATACCGCGACACCCTGGATTCCTTACCTGACTGGATTTATGTGGTTGACGAGCAATACAAGATCGCCATGGTCAATGCGGCACTAAAAGAGGAATTGGTCCGCCATGGAATACATCCCGATTGCATTGGGGTGGAAATTGTACCCGACTTCCCATTTATCAGCGAAATTACCCTTGATGAGATTAAACTCGTTTTCAATACGGGCATTGTTTCTGTCAGTGAACAAAAAATCGAATTGCAAGGTAAAACCCTCCATGCCGAAGTTACCAGGGTACCCATTTTAAAAGACAACAAGGTTGTCAAAGTAATTCTGATGATCCGCGACCGGTCGAAGGAGAAAGAAATCGAGGAATTGAAGCAGCGCAGCGCAGAGCAAAAAGAGGTGTTGCTCAAAGAAATTCATCACAGGGTTAAGAATAACCTGGCCATCGTCATCAGCCTGCTTAATTTTCAACTACGGAATAACACCAATGAAGAACTTAACCGCATTATCATTGATATTCAGATGCGTATCCGTTCCATGGCGCTTATTCATGAACACCTGTACCGGTCTGAAAACCTTGATCGTATTCCACTGGCCTCCTATGTTGAATCACTTGCCTTCATGATCATGACGGCATTCAGCGGTCATCGCATTAACCTGGTCAAACAGTTGGAAGCGATTGATGTGAGTATTGAGACTGCTCTCCCCATCGGACTGATCATCAACGAACTTCTTACCAATGCTTTCAAATATGCCTTTCCAGCCGGAGCAACGGGCAAAATTCAAATTACCCTAAAGCAAAGTGAGGGAGAAATGTGTTCGCTGGTAGTCGAAGATAACGGAGTGGGACTTCCTGAATCCTCTTCCATGGATTCAGAAAAATCGCTTGGACTCTACATTGTGCGACTTCTCGTAGAACAGCTCGATGGTACCGTCAACATTGTGCGGAATAACGGAACCTCATTCCAAATCCGGTTCAGAAATTTGATTCAGAGGAAACAGGGAAGGTTGCAGGGCGAAGTTTAACCAGGGTATCAAATAGTTAAAAAACCCGCACAGCACGCACATAGAACGTGTTGGCCTTAATATAGTAGCTCTGCGCGCCATTATTGAAGTACTGGACCCACGCGTTGTTTACATTGTATTCGGAGGAACTCCAATAGTTTTTATTGCCAAAGCCGCCAATTGCAGTTTGTTGTGCATACATTAAGTTAAGTTCGTCTTTCGAAGGTAAAAACCAGTCACCGTATCCATTAAGTACAAGATCATTGCAAATTCGGGCTGCGATGCCTGCCTCACTGCATCCGTTGACAATAAGGGTGGTATTAGCCTGTCCCGTGCCAATGGCTGTCAATGTGCCCGAAATTAATGTTCCGTTGTAACAACCCCAGGGAGCCCCCGCACTTTGGTCGCTGCTGGCGGAAATTAAACCATGATTCCCTGTTCCATCAATATAGAAGATGATTCCTCCCATATAACTTTGACCAATTGCAAATGGTAGGGTTTTAACTAATGTTGTCGATGTTGATATTCCGCATGTGTTATATGCCCAAATATATCTTAAATATTGAACATTTGGGATTAGCCCGGTTTCTGTTTTAGTCCAGTTATTGCCGATATCAACTGCCGTGCCAAGATCATTGACTGTATTCCATTTAATCCCTGTAGCGCCGTATGGAACCTGCCATTTCCATACAATCTGGTTTCCGGAAGCAGTATGAATGAGTGCAACCGGTGCAGGGACAGTTGCCAGGGTTGCTTGAGTTAGTGTTGTTGGTGTAGAATTGCCACATGGTTCGTAAGACCACACATACCTTGTATAAGCAGTGCCGCACGTTAGTCCGCTTTCTGTTTTTGTGGCTGCAGTTCCCATATCTGTAGCGATGGCATAATTATTGGCTGTACTCCATTTATATCCTGTTGCACCTGTCGAGGCATTCCAGTTCCAAACGATCTGGATCGGGTAAGATACATGCGTACCAGGTGTCGGTGAAACAGGAGCGTTCGATGAAGTTGTTGAAGTTAAATCTAAATATGTTGAGTTGCCACATGTATTATATGCCCAGACATAGCGGATGTAGGCTGTGTTGCAGGTTAAGCCGGTTTCGGTTTTGGTGGTGGCTGTAAGCATGTCGGTGGCAGAGGCAAAATCGCTGGTGGTATTCCATTTATAACCGGTAGCACCAGAAACGGCATTCCAGTTCCACACGATTTGTGCGACCGCCGGGACACTGGTTCCGGCGGTGGGAGTTGCCGGTGGATTTAATATGGTGGTTTGGGTGAGCGTGACAGGGTTTGAATTTCCGCAGGCGCTGTATGCCCAGGCGTAGCGCGTATAGGCTGTGTTGCAGGTCAGGTTGGTTTCGGTTTTGGAAGTAGCTGCAATCATGTCAGTAGCCGTGGCAAAATCGCTGACAGTATTCCATTTATACCCGGTAGCTCCGGATACCGTATTCCAATTCCAAACGATTTGTGCGATAGCCGGGACACTCGTTCCGGCGGTGGGAGTTGCCGGTGGATTCAGCAACGTGGTTTGGGTCAGGGTAACCGGGCTGGAATTTCCGCAGGCGCTGTATGCCCAGG
>JBAXFM010000022.1:0-29279 GCA_037139855.1 Bacteroidota bacterium | reverse complement strand
CCTGCCGACAAATTAACAGCTGTAACAGCAGTTTGCCCATTGTTCCAAAGGTAGGTATATGGCGAAACACCACAACTCACTGATATCTGAATGGATCCGTTGCTGCTGTTGCAGCATAGCGGAGAAATGATCGCAACTGCCGTAAGATTCATTGAAACACTTTCTGTGACATTAAAACTTCCGGACTTTGTACAACCCGCAATATTCGTCACAGTTACTGTATAGGTGCCGGCAGTGAGATTGGTAGCCGATGGTCCTGTCTGACCATTGTTCCACAAATAAGTATTGGCTCCACCTGATCCGCCGTTGATTGTTGTGGTGATCTGCCCCCCGCTGCCGGAAATACATGCGACAGGCGAGGGTGTGCCTGTGATGGTGATGTCGGTGGGCTGGTTAATAGTAAACCAGTTTAAAGTGAAACAGTTGCTGGCATCAGTGGTGGTAACAGTGTATGAACCAGGGGTAAGTCCGGTGATCTGTTGTGACGTCGATCCTGTGCTCCAATGATAGGTATAGGGAGAAGTACCGCCCGTGCCAGTAAGACTGGCCGTTCCATTATTTCCTCCATAGCAGCTGATGTTGGTTATGGCTCCGTTGGCCAGCAAACTTGCCGGCTGACTTATTTGCCAACTCTGGATTTTGGTGCAGGAATGACTGTCCGTCACCGTCACCGTATAAGTTCCTGCAAAGAGCCCTGAAACATGTGCCGTTCCCTGACCTTGTGAACCATAGACATTCCATTTGTAGGAATAACCCGGAGTACCTCCGTTCACCGTTATGCCTATTTCACCAGTAGGTTCACCACTGCATGTTAAATTTTTGGGACTGCCAATGATTGACATTGCTGGAGGAGCAATGACCTGCCAGTTACCTGTAATTGAATATAACCCTGCATCCGTGACCGTCACCGTGTAATTCCCTGCCGACAAATTAACAGCTGTAACAGCAGTTTGCCCATTGTTCCAAAGGTAGGAATATGGCGAAACACCACCACTCACTGATATCTGAATCGATCCGTTGCTGCTGTTGCAGCATAGCGGAGAAATGATGGCAACCTGGGTAAATGTGATTGGAAGATTCTCAGTTGATGAACAACTTCGGATTGTTGCAAAGTCCCGTAAAAATGTTTTTGCCGTAAGATTGTTCGACAACAAAAACAGCAAAAATATTAAAACCTGATGTTTTAATGATTTTACTAAAAGGTTTTTCTGGTAAATTGTTTTCATAAGAATTGTAAGTAAGTGATTGTTTTTTTCGCGTTCCCATTTTTTATACGAAATATTACGGTAAAGGTCTCTCTATAATAAATTCAGCGCAATTGGGGGTATCGGTAAAAAATATTTCCGGGAAACCGTAATTTTTGACATTGATCAGCCTACATAATATGCGAATTCAGTGCATAACACAAAATATATGGAGTGCATGATGCACGCCATAAAACAATCAATTTGTAAGGGTCCGGAGAAAAATTAAACAATCTGTTAATAAAAAAAACCGTCCCGGCTGCCCGGGACGGTTATAAACAGAAGTTGGATTCTAATGTCCTTTTTAACAAAAAAGCAGAACCGCGATGAAAAATTTACAACTTAATCAATTTCAACGTTTCTAAGGTGTTCCCGGTAGTCACATGGATAAAGTAAATTCCCGGGTGCAACCCTTCAACCAGAAATATATGTTTCCGCTCACCAGCAAGATCGCCCGACATCACATTTACGCCATTCATGCTGTAGATATCAACCTTTCTCATTCCGGTTTCCGATGCCCCGGTCAATTCAAGTGTGAAAGAACCGTTTGCCGGGTTCGGGTAAATACGAATCCTCTGATTCTTCGTTAATTCCGGTACTGAGGTCTGTTCTTCAACAACCTGAACAGGATTATTCACAATCGGGTTTAACGGTGTGGTACAATATTGGCCGTTTACCGTGATATAACCGTGCATGTAGCCACCTGATCTGACTGTAGTTCCCGGCAAATAAATGATGTTGTATCCTGCGATCATGGTTACAGATGCCCCGCTATTAACAATGAAAGTGGAGGTTCCCCCTGCCACATAAATGGTGTGGATCGCATTGTAACAATATATTCCCGGCCCGAGAGTGATATTCTGCAAACTGACGTTCAATGGGATTACAGTAATATTCAAATCGGGCGATGGTGTACCGTTTCCGCATATATTGGTGCCTTTAACACTGATAACCCCTGAAGTTGCCGAAGAAGAGAAATCAACAGTGATATTCGGTGAATTTGGGCCACTGGAAATTGTTGCCCCGGAGGGCAGCGTCCATGTGTAGCCCGTGGCATTGGCAATCGGGATGACTGAATATGCCACACCTGACTGCCCCTGATTAACAACAGTTGGTCCAGTAATTGCGCCTGCAGAACCAGGCAACTGATTTGTTGTACCAACAGTTGTGGGCTGAGATTGTGCTCGACAGCCTGCTCCGTTTGTTACCGTAACAGTATAGGTTCCTGCACTGAGATTAGTGGCCGTTGAGCCTGTCTGCCCATTGTTCCAAAGGTAGGTCCAGGCTCCACCGTATCCCCCGGAAACTGTTGTGGTGATTTGCCCGTTGTTGCTGCCGGCACATGTAACATTCACCGGTGTAGTGACAATGGTGATATCTGAAGGTTGCGTAACAACTTGTGAAGTGGTGTTAAAACAACTATTGGCATCTGAAATAGTTACATAATAAACACCCGCTGTAAGACCTGTGATCATCTGACTGTTAGAACCTGTCGCCCACCTGTAATTATACGGAGATGTTCCACCGAATGCGGTGATCGTTGCCACACCATTGTTTCCTCCATAACAGGTAACATTTGATACTACGCCATTTCCTATTATAGCCATCGGTTGTGTAATATCCTGCCAGGTAAAGTTGAAACAGTTATTGGCATCTGTTATGCTCACGTAATAACGACCTGCCGAAAGACCAGTAATCAGTTGTTGGTGGGAACCAGTACTCCAGGTGTAGTAATAGGGAGAAGTTCCTCCAACACCCGTGAATGACGCAGTACCGTCAGTTCCACCAAAACATTTCGGATTTGTAACAACACCATTGCCGTAAAGTCTGGTTGGCTGTGTTACCGTATAAATGCCTATCGCAGTACATGTGTGGGCATCTGTAATGGTAACAGTGTAAGTTGAAGCCGCCAAACCGGTAATATGAGCTGAAGTACGTTGCGCTAACCCACCAGGTACATTATTGGACCACAAATACTTATAATCTGTAGTTCCACCATTAACCGTTAAATCAATTTTTCCGGAAATTTCGCCTTCACATTTGACGTGCGTAATTACAGGTGTAATTGTCAATGCAGCGGGTGCAGTGACCGACCAACTGTTGGTTGCAGTACAAAGACCTCCGTCAGTAACTACAACGGTATAAGTACCCTTTGAAAGACCTGTTGCCCTTGAAGTTGTCTGACCATTATTCCACAAATAGGAATAACTGGTAAGGCCACCTGCCACACTCACCTGAATCCATCCGTCACTGCTAAGGTTGCAAAGCGGATCGCTGAAATCAGTTCGTGTAATAGAGAGCGCCGGATTTTGATTTACCTGGAAGGTTGAAGTCCTGGTACAAGAATAGGCATCAGTGACTGTTACCGTATAGAATCCTGCACTCAGGTTAACAGCAGCAGATGTGGTTTGGTTATTATTCCACTTATAGGTATATCCGGTTGTTCCACCTGTTACCGATGTGGTTATTTTTCCATCCCCTCCTCCAAAGCAGGTAACCTTAAATGGGGTACCAACGATTATAATTTCAGGAGGTGCAACAATATCTTGCCATAGGAGGGAGAAACAGTTGTGCGCATCGGTGATGCTCACCGTGTAACGACCTGCCGCAAGACCAGTGATCAACTGTTGCTGTGAACCGGTACTCCATGTATAGGAATAAGGTGTAGTTCCTCCAGTACCTGTGATTGTTGCAGTACCGTCAGATCCACCGAAACACTTCGGGTTTGTAACACCACCAATACCTGACAGTTTGGTTGGCTGAGTTACTGTATAAAAGCCTAAAGCCGCACATAGGTGAGCATCGGTGACAGTCACAGTGTAAGTTGAAGCCGTCAATCCGGTGATATGGGCGGTAGTTCGCTGGGCTAAACTACCCGGTACGTTGCCTGACCACAAATATTGATATGCCGTTATACCACCACTGACAGTCAGGTCAATTTTCCCGTTTGACTCGCCTTCACACAACAAAGGAGTAATTCCAGCAGTAATTGTCAATGCGGGGGGCGCTGTGATGAACCAACTGCCCGTTGCAGAACATAATCCGCCATCTGTAACCACAACGGTATAAGTTCCTGCCGGAAGACCAGTCGCTCTTGAGGTCGTTTGGCCGTTATTCCATAAGTAGGAATAACCAGTAAGCCCTCCTGAAGCATTTACCTGAATCCATCCATCAATGCTTTGGTTGCAGAGAGGATTACTGAAGTCTGTTCGGGTTATCGTAAGCGCCGGATTTTGAGTTACCTGAAATGTCTGGGTCTTCGAACAGGTATTGAAGTCTGTGACTGTAACTATATAGAATCCTGCTGTAAGGTTAACAGCCGTAGAAGTGGTTTGGTTATTATTCCATTTGTAGATATATCCGGGTGTTCCACCTGTTACCGATGTGGTTATTTTTCCATCCCCTCCTCCAAAGCAGGTAACCTTGACAGGCGTCCCAACAATGGTAATTTCAGAAGGGGCGGTAACATCCTGCCATGTAAAGCTGAAACAGCTATTGGCATCCGTAATGGTCACAATATACCTGCCTGCATTAAGTCCGGTGATGCGTTGATCGTGCGAACCGGTATTCCAGGTATAGTAATATGGCGGTGTTCCACCGGCACCCGAAATTGTTGCACTACCATCAGTTCCGCCAAAACATTTCAGATTTGTGACAACACCCATAGCGGAAATCATGGACGGCTGGGTTATCGTATAGACACCTGTTGCAACACATGTATGGGCATCTGTAACAGTAACAGTGTAGGTGGAAGCGCCCAAGCCGAAAATATGAGCGGTGGTACGCTGTGATAAACCACCGGGTACATTACTGGACCACAAGTAATTGTATGCAGTGGTGCCACCACTGACCGTCAGGTCAATTTTCCCGGTAGATTCGCCCGAACACTTGATAGCGGTAATTCCAGCGGTAATCGTCAAAGCAGGAGGCGCTGTTATCGAGTAACTCCCAACCTTGGTACATTGTCCCTGGTCGGACACAGTAACGGTATAAGTACCTGTCGACAGACCGGTAAGAGTTGCACTGGTACCACCTCCAGTCCAGTTATAGGTGTATGAACCCATTCCACCGGATGCACTAACGGTGACATACCCGTCTGAACTCAGATAACAACTTGGATCCTTGTAGCCAGTCCGGATAATATTGAGTGGAGGATTCTGAATTACTGCAAACGTCTGAATTTTTGAACAGGTATTGATATCGGTAACCGTTACTATGTAAAAACCGGCAGTGAGGTTAACCGCAATTGGTGTGATCTGGTTTTGGGAATCATTCCATTTATAATAATACCCAGGTGTCCCACCGGTTACTGTTGTCGTTATTTTTCCATCGCCACCTGCACATGTCACATTCGAAGTTGTCCCGGTAATTGTAATACTTGACGGTTGAGTAATATCAAACCAGGTAAGGTTCGAACAAGAGTTAGCATCAGAAAAGGTAACGGAATAACGACCAACAGTCAGACCTGTGATACGCTGTAAAGTAGAACCATTACTCCATTTGTAAACATAAGGAGTCGTACCACCGAATCCTGAAATAGTTGCTGTTCCATTGTTGCCACCATAACAGGTAACGTTCGTTGCTGATCCGTTTCCTGATAACGAAGAAGGCTGAGTAATAAGCCAGCTCTGCATTTTAACACAGGAATTCTGATCTGTAACAGTTACAGTATATGTTCCTGCATAAAGTCCGGAAATATGTGGTGTTACCTTTCCCTGGTATGATAAAACATTCCAGTTATAAGTGTACGAAGGACTTCCACCTGTAACGGTAATATCAACCTTTCCTGTTGATGAACCGTTGCACAATACATTGGTTTGCACCGCTGTAACAGACAAAGCGTCAGGAGAAACCAGTGACCAGCTGCCTGTTACAGGACAGGAACCTGCATCGGTTACCGTAACGGTATAGATCCCGGCTGTCAGATTTACCGCACCAGCCGTGGTTTGACCATTGTTCCATAAATATTGGTAAGGTGCGCCAAGACCGCCGGAAACGCTGATTTGAATAGACCCATTGTTGCCGGCATAACACAGCGGATTCTTTTTCTCGACAAGTGTGATGATTTTAACCACGGTTTCGGTCAATAAAAAACTTTTGGTCTTTGAACAGCCTGCCGTGTTGGTAACAGTCACCGTATAAACGCCAGCTGATAGATTGGTCGCAGTTGATCCTGTCTGACCATTGCTCCAAAGGTAGGCCATTGTTCCACCTGATCCACCGGAAACAGTCGTTGTAATCATGCCACTGCCACTCCCCTGGCATGCGACACTCGAGGGTGTGCCGGTGATGGTAATCTCAGATGGTTGTGTGATATTCAGAAAGGTAAGATTTATGCATGTATTAGCATCTGCAATCGTAACATAGTATCGGCCAACAGATAAACCGGAGATATTTTGATTATTGGATCCTGTACTCCATTTATAAGAATATGGAGCTGTCCCTCCCAATCCTGAAATCGAAGCTGTTCCATTGTTGCCACCAAAACATGTTACATTCTTAACCTGCCCATTGCTCGACAATGCCACTGGCTGAGTAATAAGAAAGTTCTGAATTTTAGCACACGAATTGTAGTCCGTTACGGTTACGGTATAGGTACCGGCAAAGAGCTGCGAAACATGCGCCGTTCCCTGGCCCTGATAGCCAAGTACGTTCCATTTGTAGGAATACCCGGGAGTACCTCCATTGATCGTAATATCAATTTTACCGGTAGAATTACCGTTGCACAAAACAGGTGTGATGACAGAGGAAATTGATATGACAGGAGGAGCAGATACCTGCCAACTGCCAACTTTCGCACACAAGGCACCATCGGTAACAGTAACACTGTAAACCCCGGCTGAAAGATTAATTGCCGTGCTGGCTGTCTGCCCATTGTTCCACAGATAAGAATATGGGGAAGTTCCACCGCTTACAAACAATTGAATGGATCCGTTGCTGCTGGTATAACATTTTGCAGGAATAACCACAACAGCACCCAACGTCATTGCTGTTACTTCAAAACTCTTTGATTTTTTACATCCTGCGCCGTTTGTAACGGTAACAGTATAGCTGCCTGCTGTCAGGTTGGTTGCTGTTGGCCCAGACTGACCATTGTTCCATAGGTAGGTATTAATTCCGCCAGATCCTCCGGAAATAGTTGTAGTGATCAATCCAGTATTACCTCCCTGACAGGTAATGTTTACAGGCGTGCCCGAAATGGTAATGTCTGAGGGCTGAGTTATCGTGTAGGATGCGGATTTGGTGCAGGAATTTATATCAGATACAGTAACAGAATAGTTACCGGCAGATAAATTACTTATTGTTGCAGAAGTTCCGCCATTATTCCAGGTATAAATATAATTTCCTGCTCCTCCTGTAACAGAAATGGCAATATAACCATTCGAATAACCATGGCAGCTGACATCAGACCCGGCAGATTTCACAATACTCATTCCCGGAGATTGTGAAACAGTAAATGCTGCAGTAGTGGTACAGTTATTGGCATCTGTAACCGTAACAGTATAAATTCCCTCGGTCAATCCGGAAATATTCATCGTAGTGGCGCCATTGCTCCACAAATAAGGGCCATACTCGGGCTGACCCCCATCGGGGAATATCGCAATTGAACCATTACTCCCGCCATTGCAAGAAATCGGAGTTACTATTCCAGTAACAAAAAATGGATTTAGTAAAATAGCACTTGCTACCCCGGAAGACAATCCATCCGGGAGGTATTGAACCGATAAATAGAAATGACCACCAAAATACCCCGGGGAACCTGGCAAGATGACAGGGTTGATCTCATTCGACATCCACGAACCAGTCGCATTGGTCCAGGTGTAGGTTGATCCGGCAACATCGCAGCCGAAAAGGCCACCACAATAGAGGTTGATTGGCTCTCCAAAGCAGACCACCAGCGGGGAGGAGAATTGCGCTCTGACACTAAAAGACAATGTCACCAATAAGAATAGAATAACATTACATTTTAATAACTTAAAAAAAAGGTCCTTTGCGTAATTTGTTTTCATGGCTGATTATATTTAAAACCGGTTAGTATTCAAAATATCAAACATATAAACATCTGCACTCTACCACTCCAACAAATATACGTCATAAATATCATAAATAAAATTCATTGGCTGGATTAAGTAAGAAATTTAATATTAAAATGGAACGATCATCCTTACAATTAAATGATAAATATCGTATTATGATCAGGAAAATACAATTGCGGATAATCGTAAATATTCTTTACGGGAAACCGTAAGAAATGGTCTCAAAATCAAAAAAGGCCGCCCTGAAAATTCAGAACGGCCTGACCAAACACAAAAACCTTTTTCCTTTTTATCTGTTGATAATCATTTTCTTAATTACACGGTTGCTGCTATTGCTGATTACAACGGTATAGAAGCCATTGCCCACAGGCCTCAGGTCAATAACCTGATCGAACCGCCCGTTCACATGAACATCCTTCACTTCGTGAATCCTTACACCTAGGTTGTTGTAAACAGTAATGGTAAATGACTCTTCAGTTGGGCTAACCATTGAAATCGTGAATTTGCCGTCGTTGGGAACAGGGAATAATTTGAAGCTCCCCGTTTCCAGCTCCTGCTCTCCCACCATCAGAACATAAACACGGATGGATGGATCAGAACTGCATCCTCCGGCATTGACCACTGACCAGTACCAACCAGTTTGTGTGGCCGTATAAGTGGCTGAAGTCGCTCCCGGAATGATGTTTCCAGTACCTCCCTGGGTTGCTGAAAAATACCATTGATTCCCTGCAGATGCATTGCTGCTGAGGACAACGCCATTTACTGTAACTACCGGAGCAGCCGGGACAGGATTGACTGTTAATGCGAAGGATGGCGAAATTGTTCCGTTGCCACATGAGTTTGTCCCTAAAACAGTGATGTTGCCTGAAACGGCAGCAGTACTGAAACTTACTGTGATCGAATTACTGTTCTGACCTGAGGTGATGGTTGCACCAGCCGGCAAAGTCCAGATATAACTGGTTGCGTTGGCAATTTGGGCCACTGTGTAAACTACACCGCTGCTGCCTTTGCAAACAACAGGTGGGCCAGCAATGATACCTGCACCAGCGGGCAAAGCTGTAACGGTTACCGCGAAGTTTGGTGAAGTGGTTCCGTTTCCGCAAAGATTATTGCCATAAACCGTGATATTGCCTGAGGCGGCATTGGCCGCATAATTAACCGTGATGTTGGTTGTTCCGATACCTGAGGCAATGGTTGCACCGGCAGGTAAGGTCCACACATAGTAACCTGCTCCCACGATTGGGGCACAGGAATAAGCAATACTCTGTGAGCCACCGCAAACTGATGCGGTTCCCGTAATGGTTCCTGCAGCGCCAGGTGTTCCGTTAACAGTTACTGCATAACTGGTGGGTGCAAGGGCAGAGCATCCGCTGGCATTGGCATAATTAACACCTACAGACTGGGCCCCGGCTGAATTCCACGTAATCTCCACTGTACTGGTTCCCTGGCCTGCCGATATCGTTCCTCCTGAAGAAACAGTCCAGACGTAATTTGACTGTCCTGTTTCAGTTGAATAGGCAATATATCCGGAATTGGCACAAATGCTGTTTTGCCCGGAGATCGTAGGCGCCGGCAATGCATTGACTGTCACATTATATGCAACTGGAACAAGCGCGGTACATCCGCTGGCATTGGCATAATTTGCAGTTACGGTTTTTGCACCTGTTGTTGTCCAGTTGACTGTGATGGCGTTTGTTCCTGCACCTGCAGTGATTGTTCCACCAGCCGAAACGGTCCAAACATAACCTGTGTTCCCGGTTTGGGTTGAATAAACATTGCCCGTCGACGAATTGCAAACATTTGCAGGACCGGTTATGGTCGGAGTTGGAATGGCATTTACAGTGACGGGATATGATGCTGGAGTTGCTGCAGAGCATCCAAAGGAGTTCTGATAGTTCACACTTACTGTTTGGGCGCCAACGGTGTTCCATGTCACGGTAATTGAATTTGTTCCAGCCCCGGCCGTGATGGTTCCTCCGGCTGAAACGGTCCACTGATAGTTGGTGTTGGCAGCCTGGGTTGTATATATATTGCCTGTAGACTGAGTACATACTGTTGCAGGTCCGGAAATGGTAACCACCGGAGCAATACAATTTGTGGTAAAAGTCTGATCGAGGCCAAAGGCAGTTCCGGCCGCATTTACGCCAACGCAGCGGAAATGATAAAGCGTGTTCGTCGTGAGTCCTGTAATTGCAGCAGATACCGCAGTGGCAGTTGCACCATTCACCGTGGCAGGAGTTCCATTAGCTGTACTGCCATAGGCAGCGGTAAGTCCATACTGAAAAGTCACTGTCGTATTCGCATAGTTCGCGGTAACCAACCCATTCAGGGTAGCAGTATTTGCCGTTACAGCTGATGCCAGGTTGGTAACTACAATGGCAAGGATCGGCGAGGTGGTGAAGGTTAGATCGCTTCCGTAAGTTGTTCCGCCTACATTAACTCCCACAGCCCTGTAGTGGTAAAGGGTATTTGGTAACAGCCCGGTGAGGGCTGCAGATATAATAGTAACAGTAGAACCGGTTACATTTGCCGGGGTACCAGCCATGGTTGAACCGTAAGCAACTGTCAACCCGTATTCGAACGTCACTGCAGTAGATGCACCGTTGGCATTAACAGTCCCGTTCATGGTTGCTCCGCTGCCGGTGATGGCGGTGGCTGCCGTCGTAACTACTGCCGGGGCAGGGAACAATGTGGTAAAGGTCATGTCATTGCCAAATATTACAAGGCCGGTTGATGTAACACCTCTTGCCCTGAAATGGTAGGTTGTCGAAGGGGTGAGACCGGTAATAACAACATTGACGGGAGTCGTGACACTGCCACTAACCAATACCGGCACGGCTGCCACACTGGTGCCGTAAGCGGTTGTCAGACCATAATCAAAAAAACTGTTGACCACACTGCCAGTGGCATTGATTGTTCCGTTAAGGGTTGCTCCTCCTGTCAAAATAGCGTTGGCAGCGGTGGTCACAACAACCGGATTTAACGAATATTCATACGCACCGACATCGGGCGGATTGGTCCTGTTGATATTCAGGATATCTTTAGGTACTGTTGGAATATAGGTCCCGCTGTGATTCATGGAAGTGGTTGTTGGTTTCAGGTTCGTTGCAGATGTAAATACAGGATCTGTATTTGTTGTATTGGCATCCTGTGACGTTGCCGTCTGCCAGTCTGCAAGTGTTACCCTGTCGGTAGCGCCATAATTCCCGATATTCGGCCCGATACCATCAACAAAATAATCATTGTAGTTGAAAGCAAGATTGGTTGGGCTTGTTCCCACTGTGATCGCATAAGATTTGGAAGCAGGCGTTCCTGAAACAGGCTGGGAGGAATTTTTAAAAATGTTGTTCCTGATATCCATGTTGGTAATATTGTTTCCAATGGCCAGACAGCTTGACAAACCATTCACCGTGGACGACAAATAGGTACCGGCCATATATATGGCATTGTGATACAATTGGATATTTCCACCACTGAGAATATAGATTCCATTTGCATTGGCTCCTGAAATTGATACACTTTGCCCGGGAGACTTTATGTTATAGATGACGTTGTTTGAGATTTCGGTTACAGATGAATTTTCAGCATTATATAAAATCCCCGTGCTGCCTCCTGCCGGAAAGGCAGTGGCAATCTGCCACCAGTCATGAATGGAGTTTTGCCTGATCATGGTATTGGTTGCTCCTGTGTTTAACACAATTCCAGCACAAGACCCTGCAACAGAATGTCCCTGTGCCGACCCGATGATCTCATTGCCCTGTACAAGTACATTATCAGTGTAATTGAGAGATATACCATACTGTACGACAACGCTGCCCGGCGTCATTGAACCGATGATATTGTTGGTTACCTGGCAGTTGGCTGCCTTGTTGGTGGCAATCCCAAAAATCTGCACGCCGAATTTTGCAGCAGTGATTGCATTGTTATCTATGATCACATTGTTATATCCTGCATTCCCTGTAATGTTATAAAGCACAATCCCCTGGGCGTTGTATGTTGCATCGGTATGGGCCTGGATATTGCAGTTCTTTATTTTAATGTTGGAAGCCCCGATCGTACCATTGTTATACAACCCGATGGCTGCAGCAAAACCGCCACCCGCTCCATTCTGGAAAGTAAGACTGCGGTCGGATCCCCCGCTGTTTGATCCGTCAATGATGACCCATTGCGCGCCATTGAGGGTTATCTGGCTCCAGTAATTTGGAGTCGCACCCAGGTATGAAGTAATGAATGCAGGCGTTTTTCCAGGAGCAGGTTTGATTGTCAAAGTATTGACAGCACTTGCACCCGCGATTTGATTAATGATTATAGGATAGGTTTCCAGGGAGTAATCGTTATCGGTGAGCAACAAGGTAACCGGACAGGTCATATCCTTGGTATTGATGTCGTTGATAGCAGCGGAAAGTGTTGCATAGGTCTGACCTACACCCACATTGAAAGTTCCGCAAATTCCCTGAATAATGGCATATTTATAAGGAGTTGTTGGAGGTGTTGACATGGAAGGGGGATTTGCCGAATACCCACCTGATCCATAAATCGGATAGGCACCAACGTTTGGTGTTGTCCAGCTGTCCTGTGCCAATACATAGTAGTATATGGTATCGCCCTGGGCCACACCGCCGGCAAAACTGAAATTATACTGGTTTCCGCCAATGGAGGTTCCGGTGACATAGGTCCAGGTTCCGTTGTAAAACTTTTTCCATGCAATTCTCGGGAGGCCAGCACCTGAAGTTGGAACCCCGTGCATATCGGTGATGGTTGCCACCAGCGTTCTGGCGGTGAAAAGGGAGGTGTTGAGCAAGGGAGCATAACTGATAAAAGGAGGTGTCATATCGAGGGGTATTCCTCCGATTTCGTCTGCCCCCAGATCCGGGGCAATGGGAGGATAAAGAGCATTGACCGGGTACCCGGTGTTGGGGTATCTTGGCTGGTTGTCGATATCGGTGCTGACATCAGGTACTGATACGGTGAGCCCGGCACTTTCAACCTGGGTGGGTGTGGCAGCATTGAGGTGCAGGTTCATGGGCGTTGAGGCAACGTTTACAAATGGAGGATTTTCTGTCATTGACTGCGATTCACGCGGGTAAACCCTCGACTTGAAAGCCGCCAGAGCCGGATCGGCATTGGTTCCGTCATAATAAATGAAATTCACAGGACCTGGCGTACCAGCATAGAAATCGTTGTCATTTGAGGTCAACGAATATGTCAGCAAACTGGTGGATGCGAGCCTCAATGCCGTGGTATAACCGGTTCCGGCAGCGACTGAAGTATTGACGATGATGTTATTCTTGACTTCAATGTTCTGAGGACTTGTACCGAGGTACAATCCGCTGGTACCAAAGTTCGTCCCTGTCGAGGAAGCATTGATATACACTGTGTTGCTATAAATGCCCAGGTTGGTTGATCCTGACGCTCCCCCGTAAATCCCATAAATGGCATTGGCCGTTGAAGTTGCAGGAGTTTTCAGGTCACCAATAAAGTTGTTATAGCAATACATGTTGCCACTGGTGACACTTGACAGGTTTATCCCATATATCGCGTTTGCTGTTCCCAGTGAATTGAGATTCTGGATCTTATTTTTGTATATGTAAGTACCTCCCGAATTTCCTGAGTAAATACCATACATGGTACCATAAGAATTAAGGATGTTGGTGATGGTATTACCGTATATTTTTTTAATTCCTGAAGGATTGTTCAGGGCATACATTCCTGCACAGGTGCCATTGGAGGCCACGGTGTTGTTGTCAACCGTATTGTTGTAGAAATCTGACTGTGTTCCACCTCCGTTGAGGTAAAAATAATAGCTTGTACCAGCTCCAAGAACCGATTGAACCCTGGTGGTATTGGTTACCTGGTTGTTGTAAAACAAAACGGTTCCCGGTGCATTCTGACAACCGTTGAAATAAATTCCGTACAGGGTGCCGGTGGAGGTGGTGGTGGCTGAACCATAGCTATTATTGGTCACCGTGTTGCCATAAACATTACATGTGGCCGCGCCTCCATTGAAATACATATAGTAACATGTTCCTGAAACAGCAGTGGCATAGGTACAATTGGATACAGTATTGTTGTAATCATTCATAATGGTGGCACCTGTGTATGTATTGCCACGATTGTCATAGATACCATAAAAGGTGCCGGTTCCATTGTATGAGATACTGACCGTATTATTATACAGATCAACATTTGAGTTGTTTGCCGCGCCGAGTTGAATCCCGGCACAGGCTCCCGAACCAGCCGACGGGCCTGTAATATTATTGTTGATAACCTTCTGATTATTCTGGTATATGGTATAGATGCCATTGTTCGCCACCGTGCTGCCACCGAAATTGCTGATGAAATTGGCGCCGTCTTTGCCGATCTCAAGATTCTGATCATAAAAAGCATAAGGAGTCACGGCATCGGCAAAACCATAAACCATGATCCCGTTGTAGCAGTTGGCAATGGTATTGCCGAAAAACTTATTGTTGGAGTTTGTACCACTTGTGGCGGTAACAGTAACTTGCAAAGCCGGCGTTGCAACGGTCACGTTAGCTGAGTAAATCCCCGCTGTCGCGGTGTTGGTCTTATTGAGTGAAATGTTGCAGTTTTTAATGGTCACATTCTGTGATCCATCTGTTGCCGAAGCCTTCAGGATGGCATAGCCCCATTCAACAGTTCCCGTGGATTCCGTTACATTGATTCCGTCGAAGGTAATATAATCGGTCCCTGCGATGCAGAATACATAGTCGAATGTACCTGGCGCAGTCGCAAAACCCGTAATTACCGGGTTAGCCCCGGCGCCACTTTTCTGAAAAACAATTGGATTTGCCGCAGAACCGGTTGTAGTGGTAATCAGACCTGATGTAAGTGATGAGAAGGTCTCCGTATAACCTGCAGCAACATTAAAAGTGACTCCGCCTGGTCCGACTCCAACAGAATTCAACACGGAAATCGCATTGTTCACATTTGGATAATCCCCGGGTATGGTTTTAATCCCGGTGAGCTGGCCAAAACTCAACAGACTGGTCATGAGAACAGCCATGGATAAAAGTAATCCTTTTTTCATAATTGGTTTTTTTGTGTTAATTTGTTATTTTTGGTTCTTCTTTTTTTCAATGATTTTCTTGAGAATGTCCATCTGAAGCTCCTGTTTTTTAAGCATTTGCCTAATATCTTCCAGTCGGGTTTCAAAAGGCTCCGGTGTTTCTTCTTTATCGGTAGTCTTCTTTTTCATATTTAGATAATTGAAGGAGCAAAAATAACCCCCTCCTTGATCCTTTTCCAAAAATACCGTCAATACAAAATCTATAATCACGGTTAAAACGGTCTATACAATATCAATACATCGATATTTAACATCTCATTATCAATGAATTAAAAGTATTCCAGGAAGAACACAGAAATTGCACGTCCTCCCCCTCTCTTATTGGAAAGGAGGCCGGGGGGGGGTGAGGTATTAAACCTGCGACAGAAAAGTAACGAGATTAACCTGGGAATTGGAGAGTCCCAGTTTTTTCCGGAGGCGATAGCGGGCAACATCCAGGGTGGAAGGCCGCTGCCCTGAGAGCTCGCAGATCTCTTTGGTGGACAGGTTCAGACGAAGCAATGCACACAATTTTAATTCGCTGGGTGTAAGCTCCGGAAAGCGGCCCAGCAACTTTTCGTAAAAACTATTGTGTACCTGCTTGAATCTGACTTCGAATTCTTCCCAGATTTCATGGCTTGAACTACGCTGCAACGAGTTGATCAGCTGGATGATCTCCTGCTTCATCGCCGGGTCAGTGGTATTTTGTTCCATCTGGATCAGCCTGTTGGAGATGTCAACGATAATTTCATTTTTTTTTATCAGGTTCATGACATTAAGGGTCAGCTCCTTGTCTTTGAATTCAACCACATCCGACAGTCGTTGTTTTTCAAGACGGATGTTCTTGGTTTTAACAATTTGCCGTGATAGAAACAAGATGGTGGTGATCAACCCAGAGATGGCCAGGATGATCATAATGATAATGAGAAAATCCTTTCTTTGTTGGTATAACTTATCCTCTTTCTGTCTTTTATCGTAATCGTATTCCATTTCAAGCAGGGCCAGTCTGGCGGTAGATTGTTCACTGTTTATACTGTCTTTTGCTGCATGTTCGATTAAAGAATATTTATAGGCGCTGTCGATTTTTCCTGTTGAATAATAAAATTCCTGCAGGATAACAGTGGCCTGGAATACCACCTCACGCAAATTATATTGAATCCCTTCCGAGTATGCCATCCAGGTATATTTGTATAGGTTTTTCGGGTCGTTCATTAATTTATAGTAGTCCGAAAAACCGAGATAGCATATAGCAAGGCTGTACCTCGATCCGATTGATGAATAAATTTCTATTGCCTGATTACAATTCAAGATAAAATCGTCAAAGTGGTTTTGCTTGTAACAGGCCCAGCCGAGATTCATATAATTGGTAGCCAGCCGCATTTTCAGGCCCAATGATCGATTGATCCCGATTGCTTCCTGGTAACAGCCAATTGCTTTTTGCACCTGATCACGTTCAACCAAGACCAGCCCGATATTGTTTAAAACATTGGCGAGTTGGATGGTATCGTGAAGTTCCCTGGCCAATTTCAATGCATTGGAATAATAGATATCGGCTTTTGTGAAATTTCCCTGGTAATAACAGGTATTGCCGATTCCATTCATCGTGTTCACGATCCCTTCCTGATCATTGATCTGTTCAAACAATTTTAATGCGGTAAAATGAGATTCATAGCTTTCGCTGTAATTGCCCTGGAAAATACGAACCAGTCCGATAATCAGATATGCTTCGCCAAGAGCCTTTTTATTATCCAGCCGTATGGCGAGCTCCTTTGCCTTGAGGGCCATCTCCATCCCTGAAACTAATTGTGTCTTAATGGCCTGGATCATCCCGATATTTAGCATGGCCTGAAGCTTAAATTCGGAATAGTCGGCACTACTGGCAATAATAAGAGCCCTGGATGAAAAAGCAAGTGCATCGTCAGGCGCAATGGGCTTGAACTTTTTTGCAGCTGCCAGCAGGATTTCGATCTGCTGTTTTTTGTCTTTTGTCTGCCTGACTAATTTCTCAACAGAGTCTGAATGTCGCAACGGCTCGATGGCATTTGCAGAACTGATCAACAGCAAACAGATGAGCAAACTAAAAAAGAAAGACTTGATGAGCATAAAGTGGTTGATCAACAAAACAAATATAAGTCTTTATAATGTAAAAGAAAAAAAAACTCCTCACCTGTTGGGGTGAGGAGCTCGTTAGAATGTAATCACAAAATATTATTTCGACAAGGTACTCAAAGCTGCCTGCCAGGCCGGACGTGCCGAAGCCCAGCTTCCTTTGAAGTATTTATCGCTTATATTAGATTCGAGGGTGCCTGCAAGCCCGGCAACTGTTTTGACTGTACTGGCAGTTTTGGCATCTTTCACCCATTTATCTTTTACCGAACCCCATCCGGCATCCATTGCGGTTGGAAGCAATCCTCCCTGCAATGATTGCAACGCAGAAGAAGCGCCTGCAGCATCCTTCACATTGTTGGTCTTCGAGATAAAATCGCCTTTATTTTTCTTAAAGGAACTTGTCAGGGCATCATCAGAGATATTGCTGGTAAGCTGACTGATAACACTTCCGATATTGGCTTGTTCTGTAACTTTACCTGCTTCGCTTTTAGCGCTTTGCTCCGCTTTTTTTACATCTGTGGAAGTTGGTAATTTAATGTTCTGTGCCTGGATTCCATAACCAAGCAACACAGTTAAAAGGAAAAGAAATAATTTTTTCATGATACTATGATTTTTAGTTTTTAACATTATAACGGATTCTACTCTTTTTCAAATCCAAATTTCCACGCAAGCGCAGCAAGAATAGCGCCGAGGATGGGAGCCACAAAAAACAGCCAAAGCTGAGCAAGTGCTTTACCTCCGGCAAAAATGGCTGGGCCAAAACTCCGGGCAGGATTAACAGATGTTCCTGTAACAGGAATGGTAACCAGGTGAATCAGCATCAGTGTAACTCCGATGGCAAGTCCTGCCATAGCGCCGTTGCCAAATTTTGACGTTGTTGCAAGAATAACAAAGATGAAAAGGAAGGTCATAACCGCCTCAATAACAAATGCACTCATGGTATTGTAACCACCAAGATATCCTTCACCCCAACCATTGGAAGCAAGCGCCCATTCTCCCATGGTAAATCCAGGCTGACCTGTACGGATGAGATAGAGCACCCCGGCACCCAGTATAGCGCCAAGAAATTGCGCAACGATATATCCAATCGCATCCTTTACTTCTATTTTTCCTGCCACCAGAACACCGATGGTAACAGCGGGATTGACATGGCAGCCTGAAATCCCGCCAATGGCATATGCCATGGCAACAACTGCGAAACCAAATGCGATGGAAATACCCAGTAATCCGATCCCACTGGGGCCTGTACCGGCAATACCGGCGATAGCTGCTGCACCACAGCCAAACAGGACAAGACTAAATGTTCCGATACATTCTGCTAGATACTTTTTCATGGTTGTTTGTTTAAATGAATAAATAATTGAGAATTATCGGTCAAATATAATAAAAGAATTTTGAAATAGAGTTGTCTACTTAATTTTGTATATCACTCCGATATTGGCATAGGTGGAATTATATCCCACCTCGCCGTTTATTCCGAAGGTCTTGGTAAAGAAATAGGATGCGCCAAAGAAAACACCGGCATACGGATAAACAGGAGTAGACCCGCTGTAGTCAAAATGATCGTCCCAGTTGTAAATACAAAAACCTATTCCAAGGGGGATTCCTCCATAGGTGTCAAGTCCCTCAACATCCCACCCATAGTGGTAGGCGCCGCGGGCTCCGAAAATAAAATTCACCCACGATTCGTGCCAGCCATCGCCGTATCGATGAGTGAAAAATGAAAATGTAGCTTCGCCGCCAAGGGTTACAACCCCCGGACCAAGATCCCACATGCCCGTTTCAAATGACGCTTTCAAGGCAGGCCCAAATCCGGCGCCATTGCCAAAATAATGTGTGCCGGGTCCAACCCCTGCATTAATCACCCAGGTCCCGAGCCGAACCGGATCAAGTGAACCCTGGGAACGACTTTCGTTTGGCATTGCAACAACAACTGATATCGCCAGCAAAATGATTTTCAACATATTATTCATAGGAATTCTATTTTTTACCTGTAACTAAAAAACCAATGTTCCGCCTTTTCTGAGGCCGTTCATGGTAAATTCAATAAATAACGTGATGATGAGGCAAAATGATATATCACCTGATTCATTTTCCAGGAAACAACCTGACTTTATTGAAAAATGGTTTTTATTGGGGCGTAGCCTTTTCCCTGACAATCCAACCGCACAGCTGGCCAAAACCCCAGCCGATTAACCCGCCTGCCAGCCACCCTGCAAGGATATCGCCCGGATAATGTACGCCAAGATAAATCCTGGTATAGGCCATGAAAAAAGCCCAGACAAGAATCAGGGAAGGGAAATACCTTAACGGACTGCCAACAAGGATGATCATAAAAACTGCAATCGCCAGGTTTGTAGAGGCATGAGCCGAATAAAATCCAAACTCACCACCCAGATATCCATTCACGGTATGCAAACCTGTCAATCCAGGCTCGTGGGAAGGTCTGGGCCGGGCAATCCATTCTTTGAAAATATTCGAAAGCTGATCGCTGAAAATAATCATGAAGACGGCAAAAAGCAAAATCCACACGGATTGCCATCGATATCTCCGGATTACCAGATACAGCAACAAACAATAAAGTGGAATCCATGTGAGCGATTTGGTTCCCCAATACATCACTTGATCAAAGAAAGTGCAATGAAGTCCGTTCAGGAAAAGAAAAACAGCTTGATCAAAAGATTTCAGGCTTTCCAACATGCAACCAGTTTAATTTTTGTTACTTGTCACGTGTTACATGTCACCGTTTAAACTTGCCGGTTCAGCTCTTCCCAAAGCACATTTTTCAACTTATCCAATCCTGTTTGCTGATGCGATGAAATAAAGACAGTAGGAATCTCAGGCAAATCCTTTTTCAATTCAGTCAGGATTTCTGCATCGGCAAGGTCTGATTTTGTAACCGCCAAAACACGTGTTTTATCAAGCAATTCAGGGTTATATTGTGCGAGTTCATTCAGCAAAATATTGTATTCTTTGCGAATATCCTTCGAATCGGCGGGAACCATAAACAACAGGGTTGAGTTACGCTCAATATGACGCAGGAACCGCAATCCCAGCCCCTTCCCTTCATGAGCGCCTTCAATTATTCCAGGGATGTCGGCCATCACAAAAGATTTGTTATCATGATATCGCACAATGCCCAGATTGGGAACCAGCGTTGTGAAAGGATAATCGGCAATTTGTGGTTTTGCCGCAGAGATCACTGATAAAAGTGTTGATTTACCAGCATTCGGAAAACCAACAAGACCAACATCGGCCAGGAGTTTAAGTTCCAGAACTTTCCAGAATTCAACACCGGGTTCACCCGGCTGGGCAAATTTAGGCGCCTGACGGGTTGGGGTTTTAAAGTGATCATTCCCCAGTCCTCCCCTGCCCCCGGGAACAAGTATAAAAGTTTGTCCATCTTCGGTAATCTCACATTCAAATTCCCCGGTTTCGGCATCCCGTGCTACAGTGCCCAATGGCACATCCACGATCACGTCTTTTCCATTGGCCCCGTGCATGAGCTGCTTTGATCCGGCTCCGCCATGCTCAGCCTTGAGATGCTTGGTAAATTTTAGATGCAGCAATGTCCAGAACTGACTGTTCCCCTTGAGGATTACATGACCTCCCCGGCCACCATCACCTCCATCGGGTCCGCCATGGGCGTTGGTCCGGGTACGCATAAAATGTCGTGAACCTGCACCTCCGTTTCCGGAAGCACAGTGGATTTTCACATAATCAACAAAGTTTGAATCAGACAAATTTGATTGGGGATTTACGATTTATGATTTACGATTTGGGTAATCAAATACCTTTTGTAGATTTAATAATTATTTTCTGCGCAAATCTGCGGGATAATCAGCGCAAATCTGCGAGAAATTCTTAAGGTTTGATCACCGTACAAAGCTGACTAAAAATATCTTCAATTGACCCGACCCCGTAAACCTCCTGGTATAAGTTTTTATCCTGGTAATAGTCTATCAATGGTTTGGTGTGATGATGATACTGGACGAGCCGGTTTTTGATCACCTCTTCAGTGTCATCCTTGCGCCCCTGGTCCTGTGCACGTTGCAGCAACCTTTTAACCAGCTCATCTTCATCGACTTCAAGCGCTAGTACGAGCGAAACTTTCTGACCATGTTTCATCAGCATGGCATCAAGTTCCTGCGCCTGGTTGAGTGTGCGTGGAAACCCGTCGAGTACAAACCCACTGACCGTGTGGTTTTTTAAAAACACCGACTCCATGATTTCAATCAGCAATTCATCCGAAACAAGGTGCCCGGATTCCATCACCGATTTGACTTTCAAACCCAAAGGAGTTCCCTGGCTTACCTCGGCACGCAGGATATCCCCGGTTGACACATGCTTCCAGCCAAATTTTTCAGCAATTTTAACGGCCTGGGTACCTTTCCCGGCACCCGGCGGACCAAAAAGAATAAGATTAAACATACCTGAAGAATTTTAAAAGTAACATTCAAAAATCCATTATCACATCAGCACATTATCACATCAGCACATCAGCACATCAGCACATTATTTCACAATCTTATAAATATCAGGCAAATTTCTGCCATAACCATCATAGTCAAGTCCATACCCAACAATAAAATCATTGGGAATTTCCATACCAATATAGTCGATGGTGAAATCTTTCTGAAAAGCTTCCGGTTTAAAACAGAAACATGCAACTTTTACTCCGGCAGGATTTTTCTCCTTCACATCAGCCAGGAGCTTATCCATGGTGATCCCGGTATCAACAATATCCTCCACAATAATAATATTCCGGCCCCTTAACTCTTCATCCACACCGATAAGTTCTTTCACTTTCGAAGTAGTGATGGTGCCTGAATAGGAGGCGAATTTAACGAATGATATTTCACACGGAACGGTAATCTTGCGCATCAGATCGGAGGCAAAAATAAAGGCGCCGTTCAGGATGGCAAGAAGTAATGGATTCTTCCCTGCATAATCCCGGTTAATCCCGTCAGCAACTTTTTGAACGGCTGCATCAATTTCTTCTTTGCCGATGAACTTCTCGAAAATCAGTTCCCTCACCTGTACCTTTGTCATAATCAGTGATATGTTTCTTTCGCACAAAGGTAGACAAAAAATTTCTACTTTTGTGAGGTAACCCGAAAACTACCCTCATGGAAGCCAAAGTCAGTATCATCATGGGCAGCACCTCCGACCTCCCGGTTATGGAAGCAGCTGCAAAATTTCTGAACGAAATGCACATTCCTTTCGAGATAAATGCCCTCTCTGCCCACCGGACCCCGGAAAAGGTGGAAGAGTTCGCGAAGAACGCCCATCAGCGCGGCATCCGTGTCATCATTGCTGCGGCCGGCATGGCAGCCCACCTGCCCGGCGTGATCGCTGCCATGACCACGCTACCCGTTATTGGCGTCCCCATCAAAGCCTCCCTTGAAGGGCTGGATGCCCTGCTGGCCATCGTCCAGATGCCCCCGGGAATTCCTGTAGCTACTGTCGGAATCAATGGCGCCCAGAACGCGGCCATCCTCGCTGCAGAAATCCTGGCCATTGCCGACCCTCAACTCCATCAAAAGATGGTCATTTTCAAGGAAGACTTGAAAAAGAAAATCATCAAAGCCAACGAGGAGCTGGAAGGAGTTAAGTTTGAATATAGGGTTGGTTAAAGCTTCCTGATGATCATCAGTCCATCCCTAACCGGCAACATCAGGTTTTCAACCTGGGAATCATTGTTAATAAATTCATTGAATGATACGATGCCTAGGGTGTCTTTATCCATCTTTCCCGGTTCTCCGGTCACCTTGCCATCCCACAATACATTGTCGGCTATGATGAAACCTTGCGGGCGCACGTGCGGCAGAACCATTTTGTAATAATTGAGATAATTGGGTTTATCCGCATCAATAAAAACCAGGTCCCACGATTCATCCAGCGTTGGAATAATTTTTAGCGCCTCTCCGATATGTAAAATGATCCGGTTCTTCAACCCGGCCTCCCCCACAAAACGCCGTATGCCATCCTCCAGCTCCGGATTTACTTCAATCGTATGCAACAACGCACCTCCCCTCTCCCCGGGGAGAGGGGCCGGGGGTGAGGTCAACCCGCTTGCGGGGGCCGGGGGTGAGGTCATTCCGACTGCGGGAGGGGTCGGGGGTGAGATCAACCCCAACCCCATTGCTATTGCTGAATATCCTGTAAACGTCCCGATCTCCAATACCCGTTCCGGCCTGATCATCTGGCATATCATCCGCAGGAAAGTACCTTGTACATGCCCCGAAAGCATCTGAGGATAAACCTGTGAAAGGTGTGTTTCCCGGTTAAGCCAGGCTAGCACTGGTGGCTCAGGCGAGGTGTGAGCCTCCGCATAATCCAATAAAATATCTGTTATCATGATTTTGACTCATTGGGGATGCAAAATACAAAGAATTTAAGTCTGCTGTATTATATTGTATTTTAGCCAATCTAATTATCAATCAAAAGAAAATGCGCAACCTTGAATTTAAACAGTTTTTACCGGTTACCGTTGAAGAAGCATGGGCTTATTTCAGTACGCCTGCAAACCTGAGTAAAATTACGCCAAAGTCGATGAACTTTATCGTCACATCCATACTTCCCGAAAAAGTTTACCCGGGACTCATCATCACCTACAAAGTTTCCCCGGTCCTGCGCATTCCGATGACCTGGGTGACCGAAATCACGCAGGTGAATGAACCGTTTTACTTTGTCGATGATCAGCGTTCAGGTCCCTATGCCATCTGGCACCATGAACATCATTTTGAAGCTGTCGAAAATGGGGTGATGATGACAGACAAACTATTTTACAAGGTACCATTTGGCCCAATAGGGAATCTGCTCGATATGATGTTTATCCATAAAAAGGTAGCCGGGATATTCGAATTCAGAAAAAAAATCCTGGAAACCAGCGATGATTTCAGGTTAACCAAATAAAACTACCTGAAGGTAAGGGTACTCAGTTGGTTTTCTTCGAAAATTTCATTGGCAATTTCAACCAGTTCTTCGGAAGTAGTTGCCTCAATACGTGTGATGATCGTCTCAATTGGTTCGAACCGGTTTTGAAGCAGGTAACTTTTCCCGATGGCCAGCATGGCAGCGAGATTCGACTCCTGGGCAATGGCCAGTTGGCCGATAATTTGTGTTTTAATGGTATGGAGTTGCACCTTATTTAATTTTTCCTCCCGCAGGCGCTTCAACTCCTTGTGAACAATTGACAGCGCTTTTTCATGATGAACCGGATCGGTACCGAAATATATGTGAACAATCCCCGCATCCGAATAAGCCGAATAATTTGATTCATTGTGATAGGTCAGTCCGTTGCGTTCACGAAGAGCCAGTGACAGCCTCGAATTCATGATAGGGCCACCGAGCATATTGTTGAGAAGCGCAAGCGGAATTCTTCGTTCATGGCTGTATTCATAAGCTGGCGCACCGACAATACAATGTACCTGGGAGGTTTTCTTCCGGAGGCTTTTATTAAAGGGCTGGTAGTTCTGAAATGGGATCCGGGGATGACTTTGACCCCGGTTAGGATGATCGCTGAAGTATTTGGTAACCAATTTTACAAGCTTTGTAAAATCAATTTTACCCACCGAAGCGATCACCACCTCGTTTAACCGGTAATTGCGGTGAATGAAACTCAGTATATCTTCCTGTTTAAGCTTTTTCAGACTTTTTGCTGTACCCAGAATGTTTTTCCCCAGCGGATGTCCTGCAAATACGAGATCTTCAAAATCATCAAAGATCTGCTCGTCGGGTGTATCCTGGTACGATCGGATCTCATCCATCACTACCTGCTTCTCCCGTTCCAGTTCCTTTTCAGGAAAAACGGAGTGGAAAAAAATATCCTGGAACAACTCGAGGGTACGGTCGTAGAATTCATTAAGGAAAGAGGCATAAATGCAGGTTTCCTCTTTGGTTGTATACGCATTTAGATCAGCTCCAACGTTTTCAAGGCGGTTAAGCACCTGGAAAACGTTGCGCTTTTCAGTTCCTTTGAAAATGGTATGTTCAATAAAATGGGCGACTCCGTGTTCAATATCTGATTCATCCCGTGAACCGGCATGGATAAATAACCCGCAATGGGCAACCTGGTTCTGAATAGGATGATGCACCAGCCGGATCCCGTTAGGCAGGGTGAACGTTTGCAGTTCCATGAACTATTTCCGGCTTTCAATCAGGATCTCCAGCAACTTGATCCCTGCTTCGGAAACTACAGTACCCGGGCCGAAAATGGCCGCAGCGCCCGCCTGGTAAAGGAAGTCATAATCCTGCGGGGGAATCACACCACCCACGATCACCATGATGTCTTCACGGCCAAGCTTTTTCAGTTCCTCAATCACCTGGGGGACAAGTGTTTTATGGCCGGCAGCCAGACTGGAAACACCCAGGATGTGCACATCGTTCTCCACGGCCTGTTTGGCAGATTCAGCAGGCGTTTGAAACAAGGGACCGATATCAACATCAAACCCGATGTCAGCATACCCGGTCGCAACCACTTTGGCGCCTCGGTCATGTCCATCCTGGCCCATTTTGGCAATCATGATCCGTGGCCGACGGCCTTCCATTTCTGAAAATTTGTCAGCCAGCTCACGGGCTTTGGCGAAGGCTGCATTATCCTTTGATTCTGAGGAATACACCCCTGAAATGCTTCGTATCACTGCTTTGTACCTCCCATAGATCTTTTCAAGTGCAAATGAAATTTCACCAAGCGATGCCCGCTTCCGGGCTGCATCGATTGCCAGGGCAAGCAGGTTGCCTTCACCTGAAGATGCTGACTTCGTCAATGCCTCCAGTGCTGCCTGCACCTCTTCATTGTTACGGTTTGCCCTTAAATTTTTCAACCTCAGCACCTGTGATTCACGAACAGCCGCATTATCCACATTCAATATTTCGATCGGATCCTCTTTCTCAAGTCGGTTAAGGTTTACCCCCACTATTTTGTCTTTGCCTGTGTCGATCCTCGCCTGCTTGCGGGCCGAAGCCTCTTCAATACGCATTTTGGGAATTCCGGTTTCTATCGCCTTTGCCATGCCGCCAAGAACTTCCACTTCTTCAATCAATGCCCAGGCCTTGTGTGCAATTTCATGGGTCAGCATTTCTACATAATACGAACCGGCCCATGGATCAACCGACCGGCAGATTTGCGTCTCCTCCTGGAGGTAAATCTGGGTATTGCGTGCAATACGGGCGGAGAAATCGGTTGGCAACGCGATGGCCTCATCGAGTGCATTGGTATGCAACGACTGGGTATGGCCGAGTGCGGCTGCCAACGCTTCCACACAGGTACGGGCAACATTGTTGAAAGGATCCTGTTCAGTAAGGCTCCAGCCCGAAGTTTGGGTATGCGTACGCAAAGCCATCGACTTGGCATTCTTTGGATTAAACTGTTTAACGATCTTGGCCCAAAGAATCCGTGCAGCCCGCATCTTGGCAATCTCCATGAAATGGTTCATCCCGGCTGCCCAGAAAAACGACAAACGTGGCGCAAAAGTGTCAATATCCATCCCGGCGTTTATTCCTGCACGCAGGTATTCAAGTCCATCTGCCAGCGTGTAGGCCAGTTCAATATCTGCAGTAGCGCCTGCCTCCTGCATGTGATACCCGCTGATGGAGATCGAATTGAATTTCGGCATGTTCTTCGAAGTATATTCAAATATATCCGCAATGATCTTCATGGATGGGCTTGGAGGATAAATATAGGTGTTCCGCACCATGAATTCCTTCAGGATGTCATTCTGGATAGTTCCTGTCAGTTTTGCCATGGGGACGCCCTGTTCTTCCGCAGCCACGATATAAAAAGCCAAAATAGGCAGGACAGCGCCATTCATTGTCATGGAAACCGACATGATATCGAGTGGTATCTGATCAAAGAGAATTTTCATGTCAAGAATGGAATCGATGGCAACCCCTGCTTTCCCAACATCTCCGACAACGCGCTCATGGTCGGAATCATACCCCCGGTGGGTAGCCAGGTCAAAGGCTACTGACAATCCTTTCTGGCCCGCTTTCAGATTCCGGCGGTAAAAGGCATTTGATTCTTCTGCGGTGGAAAAACCGGCATATTGCCGAATGGTCCATGGACTCATCACATACATGGTAGCGTATGGCCCCCGAAGAAAAGGCGGCAATCCTGCAGCATAGTTGAGATGTTCCATCTCCTGTAAATCACTGTCGCCAAACACTGGTTTCACCGGAATCTGTTCCGGTGTTTTCCAACTTTTTTCAATCCCTTCATTCTTCTCCCATTCAGAAAAAGATTCAGTCTCTGGTTTCCCTTTTAAATCAACATTTTTAAAATCTGGTCTCATCGTTCTTTGTATAGTTGTTGTAGTTAGTTAAAAAGTGATGCCAAAAACAATAAACACACTCTGCGCCTGTGGATTGGTAAGGAGTGAAACCTGAACAGGCAATGAATATTGTACGGTGACCGGAATCTCCTTTTTGGCAGTAAGCCCCAGGTTTGTTATCCCGGCATGGGGTCCGTACCATGAACTTCCAAAAGGAATACCACCAATGAATGGCTTCAGCTCAACTCCGATCTTCTTCAGGTTAAATTTATAGGCCACTTCAAAATAAGTTGAATAGTTGTTTGCTGTTCCGTTTCCATAAACACCCGATGAATCCTGATCCTTGTCAGCCCCGTAAAACAGCGTGCTTGCCAGAATCTGCAATGGAAACTTTTCACCTCCGTCAAAAGAAATACATCCTTCAAATGTATGACCTGTTGAGGCATTGTTGTAATCGAAATAATGATTTCCTTCATTCGGATTGAATCCGTTCACCGTAAAATAATCGAACATCATCAGGGTAAACCATCGATAAGTGTATGATACATAAAGATCTGTTTCAGAATACGTTCCTGCATCAATTGTCGTTGAGTCATCCACCTGAATGCTGTATTTGGCAAAAGCATAGGACCCCCAGGCGCCGATGGACAGTCCTTTCCATGAAAACGATAGATTTGGCTGTATTGCCGGGGAATTTCCGAAATCTCTGCCACGCCAAACATAACGACTCATCAGATCGGCGCCAAAATTTATTTCGGCAGCTCCTGTCGTGCTTTCGGTTTCGATTTCCTCACGAACTTTTTCATCCTGTGCCTGCAGTGAAACAGTAATGCACAAACAAATCAGGAAAAGAAAAACAAAGCGACAATTGGGAGAGATGCGGGAAAAACACATTTTTCTTAGGTTATAAACTCAAAAGACGCTGTAATTCGTTTACTTCAATAGGTTTGTTCATATAATAATCCATCCCTGCTTCAAACAACCTGTTACGATCATCCTCGAAAGCGTTGGCAGTTACGGCAATTATTTTCACCCGGTCCTCCGGCTTTGTCTGCCGTTCCATCTCCAATTTTCTTATTTCCCGGGTGGCATCGATCCCATCCATGATTGGCATCATGATATCCATTAAGATGACATCATAGTGTTTGGCAGAAAATTTAATCACAGAGGCAGCGCCATCTGAAGCCGATTCAACTTGATGCCCCAGTCGGGTAAGTGTTGCAGCCATTAACCGGAGATTAATAACATTGTCATCAACCACCAGTACCTGAAATGACTTCTCATTTACATTGAAAGAATTTCCGGTCATTTTCTGTTCATATAAAAGATTTAACAAACGTTGTGAATAACTTAAATGATTCCCAGTTTGTTTTGAAAATCACGAAGTGTTTCAAGCAGGTTGCTTCTGACATGAATAAAATCATCAACCCCTGCCGATTTGAACGTTTCAATTAATTCCTTGGGAAACCCTGCAACCACTATCCTGATATTGCTTCCGGATTCCTTAATTTGGCTGGCAATGTCTGGAACAATCTGAGGATATTCCTCA
>JBAXFM010000021.1:0-29918 GCA_037139855.1 Bacteroidota bacterium | reverse complement strand
TCCCTGGCCACAGATCTGCATCATGCCGGACAGAAACTAGTGGTTATTGAGAATAACCCTGAAAGCGTTTTTCTGGACCGGGTCAGAAAAGAAGGGATCATCGTTTTCATATCCGACGGACTGGACAAAAATTGCTGGATCAACGCCGGGTTGCTGCGGGCAAAGCGCTTTATCCTGGTGATGGATACGGATGACAAAAACATCGAAACCGCCAGGTTCATCTCTGAACTCTGTTGCCAGCGCAAAGAAAATATCCAGGTGACCGGCCTGGTCCATATGGATAACCAGCACAAGTTTAACCTGCTCAAAGATTATCTTGATGTACAATTCGGGACCACAAAACTCGATATAAACATATTCAACATGCATCAGCTGGCAGCCCGGCGGATCTGGGACATCTATCCTCCCCACGATCCCGGAAAGCAGAATCCGGCGGGGGCTGAGATCGCCATCCTCGTTGCCGGGTATAATGAAACCGCGGAGGCTTTCCTGGTTGAGAACATGATTTTAAGTCACTACATGGATTTGGAGCGCATCCGTGTATTAATTGTGGTTCCCGATCGCGAACAGGTTGAACTGGATTTAAAACGCAAGTATCCGTTCATGCAGAAATATCTTGATTATGAGGTGATCAGCCAGGCTGATGACTTTTTCTGTAACGAAGAATTCATTGATGATAAAGACTATCAAAAACTCAGGCGGATATATGTTTTTGGTGAAGAGGATGCCGAGATAACGCTGAGAGCAAAAAAGCTGAAACAATGTTGTTATAACAGGAATTACGAAACTGCAAAAAAAGCAGATGGGGTAAAGGTTGATTCTCTGTTTTATGAAGGCCTGCTGAAAGAACCGCAGGTCATTGTTTGTCTTCCGGAAAAGTCCAGTGTCGTTGAGTTGTTGAATTACAGACCATGGTCGATCATCAACGCAAATGAGAGTATTGCAGATGAACAACTTGACCAAAGACCTTTCGGGGATAAATTAGCTGACTGTTTCAACATCATTTTATTCAGGCAGTTCACCGATTCTTTCAATAAATCTTACCTGGTCGACGAGAACGAAATGATCACAACCATTGCGAAAGTCATCAATTACATGTATGACATCAAATATGGGTTTCCGGCCCGGATCAGGTGGCTTTTTGAGAAAGCGAAGATTCAGCATGATCCCGATTCAATGAATGAAATTATCAAAGAAATTGAACAGACCTTGTTGAATCTGAACCTGACAACAAATAACCCGGTGAGGGAAATCGAAGATGCCGTCTTTAAAAAAATCCGTTCAGCCTTTAATTTGCCTCTTGATTTTCCCCTGGAAAAACTGAGTATCAACTATCGCTGGCAGTTACTGAGCGACCGGCTGGAAGATTCAAACATCTATTCGGCGCGGCATTCTAAGATCAAACTCCTCTATCCCCATGAAACAGATGCCGATTTTGCAACGCTTGCCCCCATGGAGCATACACGCTGGATGGCAGAGAAGCATGCATTCCAGTTCCGTTTCGGCATTGTTCCATTGCAAAAACCGCTGAAACCCATCGCGAAAATGATCAAAGAGGAGCTGAAACTCAATCATCTCATGGTTCCGTTTGATGAAATTCCTGAAGCCGAGAAAGATAAAGATTATGATCCTTACAGGTTGTTGAAGTTGATTCAGCAGATTACCAAGATACTTCATGGAAACTAAATTAATGTTCAACTCATGCCTTACGATCTTTTTATTAGCTACGCTCGTTTTGATAACCTGGATGGTCGAATCACTGATTTGAAGGTTCAAATCGAAACCGATTTCCGTGCTTTTAAGCCCGGAAGGGATCTTGTATGTTTCTTCGATACCGAAGATATCAAAGGTATGGAGGATTGGCGTCATAGAATTTTGCAAGGGCTGCGTGAGTCCACTTTGCTCCTTCTTGTCCTGTCGCCTGGCTATTTATCCAGCCCTTATTGCGAGTGGGAGATAATAGAGTATCTCAAATATGAACATTCGCGTGCCTCTGCTGGGCAGGGAGTTGCTCCTGTTTATTTTGTTGAGGTACCTGGATTGGATTCACCCGGTTTTGAAATGAAGGCTGCTGCCTGGGTAGCACGTGTTCGTCGCCGTAACCATTTCGACCTTCGTCCATGGCATGATGAGGGTGCAGCTGCCCTCCAACGACTGGAAGTGCGGGCACGATTAATAGATCTTGAGCGGGCACTCCACACCCGTATTTCGAAGCTTGCAAGCATCGCTGAAGCTCCGGGTAACCTTCCGATGCACAACCCCTATTTTGTCGGACGTGAATCAGAAATGCGCCGTATCGATGAATCCACCAGGTTGGGCAGTTTTGGTGTAATAACTGTTTTACAAGGATTGGGTGGTCTCGGTAAAACTTCTCTCGCAGTTCAATATGCCTATGCCTATGCCGAATATTATCCTGGTGGACGTTGGTTTTTAAAATGCTCCGGAGAAACCAACCTGAACGCTACCCTTTGTTTGTTGGGAGTTGACCTTGGCATAACCTTCAATGAGGAGGAAAAACACGATGATGACCAAGCTGCTCGTCATATTGTCAATGAATTGGAAATACGCGCCCGCAAAGGAGCAGAAGCCCGCTTGTCAGGGGAACATCCACCATCGCCAGGTACGCTCCTTCTGCTCGACAACGTTGATTTTCCCGGCTTGATACAGCCACCACAGACCGATCTGATAACCGGAAAACCCTGGCTTCACATTTTGATCACTACCCGCATCGGAGAGGACGATTTAGGCTGTGACCCTAAGCGTCATAAGCTTCTAATCCTGGATGAACTTCCGGTTGAGGATGCTGTTCGTCTCATCGAAAGACATCAGCCTGATGAACTTTTTCCAAACCCCCAGGAACAAAAAGCTGCAGAAGAGATTGCCAGACTTCTTGATGGTTTCACCCTTGCAATCGAAGTTGTAGCAGTATACCTCAGTGAACGGAGGGGCAGGATTACCTGCACTGCTCTCCTTGAAAGGCTTCGTCAGGAGGGGCTGACCGGTTATGAGGACATTTCCCGCGATACAAAACGAGGTATCAGTTACACGCAAAAATATATTGATGCTACCCTGGGACCAACCCTGGATTTGCTTAGTCCGGCTGAATTCCAGGTACTGGCATATGCTGCTTTATTGCCACCTGATAATATCTCGCTGCCATGGTTACGCAATCTTAGCTCAATTGATTACCCTACACTTCGGGACGACCCTGGGCCTGGCTATGATGATCTATGGATTAACCTTGTAAACCACCTTATAGGCCTTCGTTTGCTTCAGGGAACCAATGTGAAAAATAATGAAGGATTTCCGCTTGTTATAAAGATGCATCGCATTGTGAGCCAATTGGTAAACAATCGTGTGGGAAATGACATTTATTTTGCCACCGGGTTGAAGTTCCAGATGAGTGGCCTGATTTTCAATCGAACGAATGAATTTATTGTTACTCCTGTAAATTTATCACTGCTTTGGGAGCTTGACTGTCTTTACAAAGCCATTCAACTCTCATTACTTTCGGGCCTTCACCTGGCTCAAAAAGCAGCACTTACGTGCTGTATTGTTTTATGTAATTACGGGCGATACAGATTCGCTCTGGAGCTTGCTGAAGCGATCATCGAAATCATTGAAAATGGCAGGTCGGAATATCATATATCGATTGTATGGTGTCATAATATGGCGGGCGTTACTGCCCTGTCTATAGGAGATACTGAAATTGCGGAATATCATTTTTTGAAGGCTAAGGAACTCCAGGATTCACAGGAAATCGACGATTTGGATCGGCTTGACACCCTTAGTAACATCGGTTGTCTCTATCGCGAAACTTTCCGTCCCGAACTGGCACTTGGTCCCTGCAAAGAAGCATTGGCAATAGTAGAAAACAAATTTCACCAGAAAGCACCCGAGGTTGGCCTCCGTTGCATAAACCTGGGTTTGGTATTCCAGGATCTCTGCAAACTTGGGGAAGCCATTCCATTATTTGAGCGGGCAGTTGAAATCGACCTTTGCCACACAGACCTTTCCTTGATCGCATGCCAGGATATTTCAACGCTTGCTGAGGCATTAAGAAATGCTGGCCGCATCAGCGAAGCTGAGGTGAAAGCAAAAGAAGCTATTCAGCTTGCAATCGTGTATGGTTATGACCGACATCCTGTAATGAGTACCATAAAAAACAATTATGCCAAGACTTTGGAAGCCAGCAAACTATATAATGAGGCTAGAAGTCTTATGGAATCGGCACTTGAAATAACAGAGTTAAATTACGATCTAAACTCCACCCATCGAGCATTTTGCCTTAACAATCTTGGCATCAATTCACTTTGCAGTGGTGACTTGAACCTTTCACTTGTTGAATTATCTGATTCCCTTGAAATTGAAAAAAACCAAAGGAAACCAAGTTATCATAAGTTAGCACACCGGGAATTAAATCTGGGTGTTGCTTACCTTATGAATAATGATATTGAACAATCTATATTGCACTTAACATCCGGGTGGAATTATAACTCAGAGACACAGCAACCAGACCTTATCACCGCCCGCTTGCTTCTGGCTCGTTTGGCAGCATCCTTTTTTGCAAAGGAAAACCATTCTCTATTTATTGGACAAATTATTACACTACTTGAATACGATATGCTGATCGCATCTAATATAGATATTAAATGGAGCCTGGAAGAATTGCTTGGTAATTTCGTAAATAAATACCCACCAAATGAAAGCTTACTGTGGCGATTGTTGTACAACGCTGTTAATGATAAACTTCTTGGGCATTCAAAAGTGGATATGAACGTTGTAAGTGCTTATTCCAAAATTAGTCTTAAGAAAAAATGGCAGTAGTAGTTACCGCAATTTCATCATAATTAAACGCTCTCCAATAAAACTACCTGGGAAATCAGATTGAAGAAGAGCAACGTCTGTTTTCGCTTCGGAAAGCAGCTTCTTGGCGCTGTTTCTCAATTTCTTTTTCGATGACAGATTTGAGTAAAGGTATATATGTCTTAAACATTGGTTTCAATGCTTCAGATAACTCACTATATTTAATTCCTAATTCAGTTAAAGGAGCAACAGCTTCAGCTAATACTTTATTTTCCCGTTTATAAATATTCAGTTCTCTATTAAGTTTTGCATTTTCCATGCTAAGTGCTTCATTCTCTTTTCTAAGAGGTTTCAGAAAGCCTAATATTGATTTCATATGAAGGAATTTAATGTTTGGTTAAATGGATTATCCATCGTGAAAACTTTTTTGTACTGTTTTTCAACTTTATGACTAAATTTCCTGACTTTCTTAAGATTTGAGTTTTGAAAAAGAGAACGCCATTAACGAACACCAATGGCTGAAGAGGCACCTCCTCCTCTGCTCCGGAAAGCAGCTTCCTGATGTTTTTCCTGATCCTCTTCTAGGAAAGTTTTGAGGGAAGGAACATGAATGTCAAACACTGGTTTTAATACCTCAGACAAACCATTTTCCTGAATCCCTAATTCAATCAAAGGAGAAACCATGTTTAGTGACAATTTGTCCTTCAAATTATAATCTTCATTTTCTTTAAGTAGTCTACCCACTTTTTTGCGAAATGATTTTTTTCTGATCTCATCTATTTCTTTGCGAAGTGCTTCAATTTCTTTGCGAAGAGTATTACTGTTAAACACTTCAACCTCCTTTCCTTTACTAAGTATTTCAATTGCTTTCCATAGCATATCATCCTGTTCTTCAAAAGGATTCAGATATTCAATAGATGCTTTCATGTATAGGAGCTTATTCTGATGATTGTGGAAATTTATGAATTTTCTAATAAATATTGAATAAATTACTCTAACAAATATATACAATATTTTTCTTTTTTATTATGGATACCATTTTTTTTATTTAAATACTAACCGGGGTGATAATTTTTATCACCCCGGTTAAAGTTATGTCTCGATTGTCTGCAATAAATATATAATTTTACTGAATATAACAAAGAAGTTTGGTCAGGTGTTAGTAGAATAATAAAACTATCATTGTTAATGAAGGTACCAATATGTCTCAAACTGATTTTTCCCGCTACATATCTTACTCCCTCAAACTCAAAGCCAAACCCCGCCGGGGTGGTGGCAACATGTTCCGCCACCAGGTGGAAACCTTTGCCATCCTGCTCGAATATGGTTATGAGGACCCGGTACTTTTGAAGGCGGCGCTTATCCACGACCTGGTGGAAGATGGTGAACGGATCGGGTTCCTTGCCTTTGAGGAGATTCCTGAAATTGATGAAGATGGGGCTGAAGTTCTTAAACTGGTGAAGGAAGTCAGTCAGCATGTGGCCATGGGTGTAAAAGAACCAAAAGGTGAATTTCTGCGACGGATCATGTTGCATGGCTCGGAAAAAGCAAAAATCCTGAAATTGGCCGACCGGGTATCCAACCTCACCGGGTTGGCACATGCCGGTGATCCGGAATTTGTAACGAATTATCTTGAGGAAACAGAAGCCCATATTTTGCCTTTTGCCGGTGCCGTAAATCCAGCCATGGCTGCGGAATTGCAAAACCGGGTTGAAATCCTGCGAAAAATGAAATAAAATCCCCGTCACGATGAAAACGAACATCCCCATCCAAAAACAGAAAGCCTTTATCGAACAGTTTGAAAAGGTCAGGCCCGATTATGTGGAGTATGCCAGCCTGCTGGAGAAGATCCTCACCAGGGCCGTGGATAAAATGGCATCGCTCGCCCTGGTCCAGACGCGCGCCAAGGCCGTTTCCAGCTTCTCCGGTAAGATCATCAGCAAAGACAAATACCTGAATCCCCTCACCGACATGACCGATCTGTGCGGAGCCCGGGTGATCGTGCATTTTAAAAGCCATGTGGATAAAATATGTTCGTTTATCCGGGAGAATTTCGAGATCGATGAAGTCAACAGCCTCGATGCCCGGTCGATGTTGAGGGTAAGTGAGTTCGGTTACCGCTCCATCCATTACATTGTAACGCCCAAAATGGACAGTATCCTGGATGTTCAGGTGGCTGAAAAATTCAAAAGCATGAAGGCTGAAATTCAGGTCCGCACCCTGGCAGAGCATGTATGGGCCGATATTTCGCACGACCGGATTTACAAAACCGATCTCAATATCCCCGAAGAGTGGCGGCGTCAGGCAGCCAGGTTGTCGGCCATTCTCGAAGATGCCGACATCGAATTCGGCAGCATGGCCCGGGAGATCGATTCCCTTTCAAGGGTTTACGAGTTGCAGCTGGAAAATGAAAAAGCAATAGTGGAAATTGAAAAACTGAAAACACTGATCTCGGTTCAGGAAACGGATATTGGTGAATGTGCAAAAAATGTTCTGAAACTTTCAACTGTTTACAGGGCCATGAACAATTTTACCGACTCAACTACATTGCTGAAAACATGGCTGGATAAACCTGAAAATCCATTGATTAACGCAAGGTTGTGGTTTGAATGCGGGTTGGCCTCATGTCTGAAAGAATGTGGTGAGATTAATACCACCGGGTATTTCGATGGGATGAAAGCCATTGAACACAGTCTCAGTCTCTTTGAAAATTTACCGGCAGATGTTCAGGAAGAGCACCGTGAGGAGTTGAGCTATATTTATTTCAGATTGGGGAGTCTGTATCAGCAAAACCCGGAAAAGTCAAATGAATCGCTTGACTACATTGGCAAAGCGCACCGGTTGATGCCCGATAACCCGCTCTGTTTTGTGGCCATGATGGAGTGCATCGTAATGCGCAACATCGACATGGCACATTACAGCATCAGTCTTTTCAAAGCCGGTATGGAAAGCGCCATTGAAAAGTTAAAGGTGCTGATTGAAATCGGACTGGAAAAGGTACCCGGCTGGTTTGCTATCGGGCACTGTTATTTTCTGTTGGGTGATGAAACCTCCTGCATCAGTGCCTATTCCCATGCGATCGGAACTTTGCTGAACGGTAAATATCTTACCAGTCAGGCAGCAATTGCTGCCGAAATCGCCCTTGCCGGCAGGTTGAAGCGCTTTGATCCTGCGCTGGCCGGACAGGTTCAGTTGTACCTCCATATTGCGATGGTTCTTTCATCTCAATGTTTTGAGAAAACCCGGTATACAAACTACCTCCGGAATTTTCAAATCCGGAAAGATCCTTTCAAAACCCCGGTGGTGATTGTTGCCGGTGGCGCTTCCCTGATGGATGAGGCAAAGGTGGATGATTACCGCGAATATATCCGGGAGATCATGCATGATTTCAGGGGAACCATCATCAGCGGTGGTACCACTGCCGGAATCCCCGGGCTCGCCGGGATGATAAAAGCAGAACTGGGAAAGCAACACCAAAGGGATTTCGATCTCATCGCCTGGCTCCCAAAATCACTTCCCGGCGATGCAGTTAAATCAGTGGCTTACGATCAGTTTTATGAAACGCCTTCCGGGAAATTTTCCGCGCTTGATATTCTGAATTGCTGGACTGATCTGATAACGAATGGAGTAGATCCTCATGATGTGGTTCTTGTTGGCATTGACGGGGGCGATATTGCCTCGATGGAGTATAAAATTGCCATCTCCCTTGGAGCAAGGGTTGCCCTGGTTGCCTATAGCGGCCGGGCTGTTACAGATATCCTGCGGGATAAAGCCCTTGGAAATCATCCCAATTTGCTGCCATTGCCCGATGATCCCCTCACCTTATGGGCAATGGTAAACCAAAAAGCGGCAACGACCCTGACAATAGATGAAATCGCAACCCTGGCGCCATTGGTGCATGAGTTTTACAGGAAAAAGAAACTGGAAGAGCTTGACCCAAAATCAGTGGATGTCAACAAATACAAAGTGCTGATGCCCTGGGATAAGCTGGACGCGTCGCTACAGAATTCCAACCTGAAACAAGTTGCTTTTTATGAGCATATCCTGAAAAGGGTAAACCTGGGAATCAGGAAAGCAAGTTCACCGGCTTTGTTCAACATTAAAGAAAATGTCACAGCAGCCGAATATGACCTGGCTGCGAGCCTGGAACATGCCCGCTGGAATGCCGAACGCCTGCTCGATGGCTGGAAATATGGCCCGCAGAAGGACCTGGTCAACAAGCTGAACCAATATATCGTTTCCTGGGATAAGCTGGATGCCGCCACCCGCCGGTATGATTATGAGCCGGTGGATAATATTCCGGTGTTGCTTGCGAAGATTGGGTTTGAGGTGTATAAGATTTAGCTTTTAAACGCTGACAGGTCTTTTAAACGCTGACAGGTCTTAAAGACCCTGTCAGGTTTAGCGGTTATCAGACCTGTCAGGGTCTTTTTTCGACCTGTCAGGGTCTGAATAAGAAAAAAAGCACTCATCATCACCGGCAACGTCGCCATCGACCATCTCTACCACCCGGTTCCGCAGCAGGCCCAGGGTGAAAACCGGCAACCTATTCCTAATGCAAACATTTCCCCGTTCTGTCCAGAAAACCATCAATCCGCTGTTTTTCATCCATATCCAGCAAGTTTCCATGTGCCAGGTTATAATTCACACACGAAAGCATGTTATACAGCCTTGAATAATAGCTGTGGATATCTTCTGAAGGTCGTTTTCCAGAATTCAATCCATGAACATATTGAACCAGCTGTTCCGGTGCCGATGCATTTTCCAGCCTTCGCCTGGCAAGCATCAAAAAATCTTTTACAAACATTTCCAATTCAGGTAATTGTTCATACTGTAATAGTAAAAAGTCCCCTTTTACATGATCGGGGTGATTTTTTAAATTTGTACTAATAAATGGATATTCAGCCGTAACGGTAACCATGCTGCTTTCTGATGTGCCATAAAAAAAGTACTCCGTTTGATTGATCTGCAGCCGGGTTTCCGGAATGCCAATATCATTCAGTTTCATTTGAATCCGGAAACTTGTTGCAGGATGCAGGATAACACGGTAAAAGCCGATCATCTCGTAGAGATTTTGACGAAAACCCGGTTTTTTAAGCAAAAGCTGTATCTTGTAAACACCTGGCATCGAGGTGAATAAATTGGAAATCTCATGTTCGTTTCCTTTCGCGTTCGAATTGACCGTCCTCAATATTTCGCAAGTATGAATTTCATACTCATACTTGCTTTCATATTCTGATTTCATAGTGAAATCCTCAATAAATATCCCTGTAATCTTTGCGATCATCTCTTACTTGTTGAAGATATTAACAGTGCAGTACTGAAAAGAATAATTGGAACAAAGTTAACAACCTTTTCATCTTTCGCATCGAATAGGCTTCCCTATCTCCACCCCCTTTTACCGCCCTTCATTACATCTCAACCTTTTTAACTCAACCAGACGATCGTCATATGTTATTCATTAATAGTGTTATATCATCATAACCAGGATAACCGGCACACATTTGGTAATCCAGTATCCAAACCATCACCGTTGTTTACTGAACATTATTTGTGATGAGAACTAAAACATCTTTCATATTCCTGGCCGGGATGTTGTTTTGCGGATTACAACCAGCCACAGCCCAGAACGACCCCGATCTTCTGGTACCTTCTTCAAAAGTTCAGAAGGAACAGCTTTTACACATTTTATCATTCATCGAAACCGCCGATGCCAAAGGGCTGGGTACTTCAACCATCGGCGCAGAAATATCAGATACTTTTCCAGGAAGTGACATCGTAAATCAGATCAAGGAAAAGAAGGAATATCTGGAGTCAGAGGTTTATAATTATAATTGTGCAGCAGAGCAGGCACGCATTCAGAACCTGATCTTTACAACCAGTTCGATTGCCGTTCTCGACACAATTATCATTAGCAGGAAACTGATGGACGAGAAAGATTATTGTGACCTTACTCAACAAATCTTCTGGAAAAAGCAGATCATTGAAAGAGAAAATCTTGAATCGGCCTACGAATCGTTCAACCTTTTTGGAACGTCCCTGTATCTTCCGATCAATAAAACAATCAATGAGAACCTGCCGGAAGAATACTTTACCCGGAAAGAGACTATAGAGAAACAACTGTCGGATTTCAGTGAAAAAATGTACCTGAAAACAAATCTCGTCAGGGAGATTCAGCAGTTTCTCGGTGAAATACTTTACGCTGCCACCCCGGAACAGATCAATGAAATACAGATTCCCGATGGTATCAGGGATAAGAAGATCCGGACAGACCTGTCTATGATTGTTTCTGAAGCCGCGAACAGTTTGAAAATACTGAATCTCGGGGAGGTGGAAAAAGCAAGGAATGAAATTGTCTATCGTTTGTCGGAACTGCCCGACACAAATGAAATGGATCAGTTAATGAATTTCCGGGTAAGGAACAAATACCTGAAGGAGGTAATCGATGAAATCGTTCAGATGAGAATAAAGCAGGTTTTGACGGGTAACAACGAGGAATGGATTGGTACACAAATAGACAAAATTTATAATGCGATGGTATTCATCAGGGAGGAGCGAGGTGGTTGGGGAGATTCAGTGATAACTATTGATCCGGAGATCCGGAATGCCGGTATCAGGAGTCAGCTATCTGCCGAAGTTGAAATGATCTTAAAATTAAACAGGAAACTCCGGCAATGCAATGCGGAGTGGGAAATTTACCGGGAATTAGCCTATGCCGATGATGCCAGGGCTGTTAGCAACCTTCCGGTGGACTCAACGATTATGGATGTCAGTAGCCGAATAGAAATCAGGAAGGCAGTGGAACAGGTGACCAGGTTGTTGAATGATTATGAGCAATATCAGCAGATTGCGCAGGAGTTGACCCGGATCGACCAATTGATACGGGAGGCTTATACTCCACAGAGCCTGCAGCATCTGCAAGTCGACTCCATGATCAGGGATGATTCGATTAAACAAATCCTTGAGGATCGGATTGAGCAGAAAATCCTGTTACTTCAAAATAAGCAATATTTTGAAAAACAGACGTCCAGGAGGAGTTCTGTATTTGATTTTTTTACTTCTCTCAGGAAAATATTTACGCTACAGGCGCTTGACGAGATCAAAATCCCGGTATTCACCGACGATCCGGAATGTACTCAATGGATGGTGAATTCCCTGGAAACGAAAAGGAGGTACTTTGAATCCCAACTGGAGCGGGATAAAAAAATTACAGCTTTGCGTGAAAGTTTGAACTAAGAATTAAAATTTAAATCAAAACCCATGATGACCCAAAATTATTCAAATCCATCCGACGCCGATGCCCGGCAAGAGATCGCCTATTATCCTCTGTTCATGGATATCGCAGCATTGACAGCCAAAACAGAACCTGAAGAGGATTTACCCCCGCAGGGACTGAATGCCATTGAGATCATGCAACTTGCGATTCAGCATGACTGCACGGAATTTCAAACGCTGGTACTCCTGATTAAAAATGCCTTCGAAGGCCATGTATTCCTGTCATTCGGGATATCTTCCGGAACTCTTTTCGAAAAGGGCCTCATACGGTTCGATCCCGCCAATGACAGTCATTGCGAATATAGTCTCCACTTCATCCATCACCTGGATGCCTATCAGGACGGATTAAGGCAGATATGGCAGGAACTTCAGGAAATATTTCCAAACCTGAAGGGGATCTGCTTCGAATCCTTGCTGAGTTTTCTCCTCTCCTCCCAACTGTATAAATTTCCGGTCGCGGCATTAATTTCGGTTGATATCAATAGATTCCGGAATCTTACGCAAAAGAGAAAAAGGTTTTATCATCACCTTTTTCAGATCTGCATCCTTGTCCAGCATGCCATTGCCGAGTTCAGGGTGATCGACTACATCAATGAATTATATAAAGAGCGGTTCCGGGAATGCAATTTAAAATTGTCGGCCAAAGAAAGCATACTCATTCAGCTTAGAACCAAACTGATTTATGCCCATGACCCGATGATCAGATCGGAGGAGGAACTTGAAAAAAAGTACTTCTCTTACCTGATCACCCATGAAATTCAAAAGGATTCAGGAAATATCCGGTTGAAGTATTCGTCATTGGAAGATGAAAACACGGAGGGGGAGAATTCCACCGGTTTGAAATTACACATCAGGCACCTGTTCAGAGCAATTTCAAAGAACTGCAGGGAGGCATTTGCCATTTCAGATGATACGGGAAAAACCGTTGATTCAACAAAATTCTTTATGGATTCAAATGCCATTTACAATGAAATGAATGTCAATTTCAATGATCAGTTTATTAAGTTTCACAAACTCATCAACTTGTTTGTGCAGGTATACAATACCCGGATAATCCATGAGTTACCAGCAACATTTTTTGACTACACGGGTATAGACCAGGATAAAATGCTTTTCAAACAACTGGATGAAGAGGTAGTGGCAAAAATAAAAATACACGCCGGAGAAAAAATTACTGAACGTAAGGAACACTGTAATACAACATTCAAAGGCAAACATATTGTTGATGAAGAACTGGCAGAGATTCATAAAGAATATTTGAAAATGCAGATTCAGTTTCTTGACCAGCGAATCGCGGATATTCTTGCTGAAATTAAAAATATCATGAAACAGAAAACCGTAGGATCAGTCGTAATTTAACCGCTAAAAACAATTATCATGCTTACAGCTCTTGCCCCCGATCAAAACTCAGCACTTGTTGCATGGCAGAATGATTTTGTAAATGGCCTGCTTGAGGATTATCAGGTTCATTTAAAAAACGGTATCGCTGCACTGGGTATCAGAAGTCTCTGTTACGATGAAAACGAGCATACCCTTATAATTTCGAATACCGAAACCCGGCGCGTTCACCTGATAAACCTATTGACCGGGCAGTTGAGATGGTACGACCACCATGAAGCAACCGTACGGCATATCCTAAAGTATCAAAACGAAATCATCACCTCCAGCTGGGATGGAACAGTAAGGGTTGTCAACTTCAACACCCTGTCGGAACGCCTGATGCTGACAGAAAGATACATGGGCAGAAGCCCTTTTGTCACGCTCTCCCCTGATGCCAGGTACCTCTTTTCATTCAGTTATGATTTGGAGAAAGATTTGTTATGTCAGTCAAACATAGTGCGAAAATGGTCCTATCGTAGTGGAAATATGCTCCAGGCTTTCTCTGACACTGGTTTCCACAAAAGCGGCACCCGAAGCGGCGTTTGCATTCCCATCGGTGATCGTTTGTATGTCATCTCGAACAGCGGTTTTTTAAACGTTTTTCATATTAATTCCGGGAGATTGCTGAAAGCAAACTCAATAGCGGGAGATTTCAGGACCATGTGCATGGTTCCTGCATTCAGGACGATCATTGCTTCGGATGTCACAGGCCATATTTATTTGTATAATCTTTTAAGTGACCGGTTATTCGCATCCTACCGGATTCACTGGAATGATATCACTTGTATCAAGGTTCATCCAGCGAAACCGGATACTTTCTTCACCTGTAGTTTCGATGGATATGTTAAAATCTGGCAACTACCTGACGTAAAATGCCTTCAGACAATCGAAGTCGATCATCACGAACTTTGGTCATTTACGTTTATAAGAGATTTACTGGTCGTCGGGAGTACTTCCGGGTATATTTATTTCTATGATATTTCGGATTTGTCAAACGTTTTCCTGAAAGGGAGGATGTTCCTTTCCGACCATGGGTACGCGTTATTTCTGCAAGATTCAAAACAGTACTATAGCAATGACATTTCAATTTTGAATATTTCCCGGAAACAGGATGAGGAAATAATCACTGGAAAGCATGCGGAGTATCTTTTAAATTTATTTAATTCCAAAAAGATGCTCCACGAGCTATTCGGACAGGACGACGAATTCTCCGGGTCCATTTCAACCCGAAATAAAATGATCAGACAAATTCCTGAGATTTTGTCATAATCTCACATTGTCAGGAAATGGCCTACTCGATAATTGGAAGCAATCACCAATAACAGCTATTGCATTAAATTCCAACTTGACCGAAATGGATAAGCAGCATAAATTATCATTCCGGAATGACGACGGATGCCTCGATTTAACCAGGGCAGCAGCATTGGGCTTTAAAATGACATAAGAGGAACGAAAGAAATACGGTAAATAACCAGCCCTTCAGTAACAGTAACATTGATTAACCGATTGGAAGGCTTGGGGAGGGGTTATCAGGTAGCCGAACCAGGATTGAAATATTTGTGTAACAGCAACAGTAGTTCCTCTTTGTTGATGGGTTTCAAAATATAATCATTGCATCCTGATTCCAGGGCCTTTTCCCGGTCACCTGAAAGTCCATAAGCCGTTTGAGCAATGATGATTACACTCTTGTTAAACTGACGGATTTGACGGGTGGCTTCATATCCGCCAATTCCGGCCATCTTTAAATCCATCAGCACCAAGTCAAAGTGGGGATCGTTACGGCAAAACTCAACAGCCAGCTCTCCTGAGTTTACGTGTGAAACTTCATTACTGTTTAGATTAAGTATTGAGGTGATGAGAAAATCGGAAGTTTCATCGTCCTCTGCAATTAAAATTTTCAATTTTCTGATTTGGAGCGATAAATCTTCCCGGGAAAAAACATCTTTATTACTGGTTGGGGTATATTCTCCGGCATGGTAAGGAATGGTGAAATAAAATGTTGAACCTTTGCCGGGTTCACTTTCTACCCGGATCTTTCCACCCAGTATTTCAACATAGGCTTTAGAAATAGCTAAACCCAGTCCGGCCCCCTGCCTTGCATGTTTATCGGAAATATCAGCCTGGATAAACCGTTCAAAAATGGCTTCCTGCCTGTCGCCGGGAATTCCGATCCCTGTATCTTTTACATAAAATTGAAGAAATGTTTCAGGGGTGGAAAGGGTGCACCCGAATTCTATGGTTCCCTTGTCGGTGTATTTAATGGCATTTTTAACCAGGTTGGTGAGGATGGCATATATTTTTTCACGATCTGTTTTAATAATGGATTCTTTTAACGTCAAAGTGTTTTTTAAGATAAGTAACATCCTCTTTCTTTCAACCTCGGGTTTAAAGAAGGCATAAATATATTCCAATTGGTCGTTTATATTCGATTCCTGAATGTCAACTTCCATCAAACCCGATTCAATTTTCGAAATGTCTACAATGTCGTTGATGATATTGAGCATTCGCCTGCCGCTTTTCTCAATGATGCGAACGTATTCCTGTTGCTCCTCACCCGTTAGATTTGGTTCTTGAAGGAGTCCGGCAAATCCGAGGATGCCGTTCATGGGCGTACGAATCTCATGCGACATGTTTGAAAGAAATGCCGTTTTAAGACGATCAGATTCTTCGGCTTTGTTTTTAAGATACGTCAGGACTTTCTCAGCATCCAGTTTGTTTTTCAACTCAACCTGAAGTTCATTGTTGGTGATGATGGAATTTTCAATTAAACGGGCTATCTGACCGAATTCATTGTTTAATGATTTCAATCGTTGAAGATGTTGATTTTTACCAGTATCCAATGTTCTGATAATGGACTTTAATGGAACAACTAACCATTGCCGCGACAGAAATCCGATAATCAGGATAATAAACAACCCCATGATAATGACGATAATGGTAAAGATCGTCGTATCCTTTTTCCATTCCTGGAAATTATATGCCGGAAAAGTAAAGATCAGTTTGCCCACCGTCCTGTTTTTTAAATCAGGCAGGTTATAATTTATGGTAAAGGGAGTCTCGGTAATAGTTTGATTTTTCGGGATTGCGGGCAAAAATAATTGGATTTCTGACCCTGTAATCTCCTCAAGATGTTTAATTTTCTCCCTATTCCAATTCCTTCCAAAAAAAAGATACCCTTTGGCCGGAAGTGTATGTTTGGTGTCAGATGTTGATACTACCGTTGCTCCTGAAATTTCGACCACTTCATTGCCGGTATTAATAAAAAAATGGCAAAAAGGGGACTTAGGCGTCAGTAAATCGTTTATTTGACTGACCAGTTTAATGGTATCCAGATTTACGGAAACAGAATCATTTATATAGTATATCTGTTTCCCGTTTTGATCAAAAACCCAGATATGGTTGAATAAAAAGGTTGAGAGCAAGGAGTTCAGGTTCTCCATTTCAAATTCCCTTGCCGGATTGGCGATGTATTTAACCGTTTCATCCCATTCTGAATTATCATGCAGTGGGCGCATAAAGACCTCCCGGTCTATTTTGAGAATATTCTCAACCATCCTTTCGTTATTGGCATGGGACGATTTCAGGAATAAATTTAATCTAATGTTTCCGGTAAGTTTCACAACCATCATGATGGCAATAATTGCCCCAATTAAAATTATCTGGAGAATGTAAAGCCGTGTGATTATTTTCATTGATTCAGTCCCTGGTTATTGGTCTTTACTGATTTATCGAAATATTTTCGTAACAGCAGCTGTAATTCCTCTTTGTTGATGGGTTTTGAAATGTAATCATTGCATCCCGATTCCAGGGCCTTTTCCCGGTCGCCCGAAAGTCCATAGGCTGTTTGGGCAATGATGATCACATTCTTGTTAAACTGACGGATCTGGCGTGTGGCTTCATATCCGTCAATGCCGGGCATTTTTATATCCATGAGGACCACATCCAGGTCGGGATTGTCACGACAGGATTCAACGGCCAGAAATCCTGAGTTTACATGTAAAACCTGAAGGCTGTTGTTTTTAAGGATTGCGGTTATGAGGAGATCCGACGTTTCATCGTCTTCGGCAATCAATATTTTCAGGTTTTTGATCCGCATTGCTAAATCTTCCTGCATAGCAATATTAATACTGGGTTCCAGATGCTTCCCTGTATTGTAAGGGATGGTGAAATAAAATATGGAACCTTTCCCTTCTTCGCTTTCCACCCATAATTTCCCACCCAGCATGTCAGTATAGGCTTTAGAAATTGCTAATCCCAATCCGGCGCCCTGCAGCGCATGTTTATCAGAAATATCAGCCTGTATAAAGCGTTCAAAAATGGCTTCCATCCTGTTATCGGGAATTCCGATGCCGGTATCTTTTACGTAAAATTGAAGAAATGGTTGAGGGGTGGGGTGCGGATTCAGAGACGCAGGCGGGGGATTCGGAGACGCAGCATGCTGCGTTTCTACGAGGGTGTACCCAAATTCAATGGTTCCATGGTTGGTGTATTTTATGGCATTTTTTACGAGGTTGGTTAGAATGGCCTCAAATTTATTGCTGTCGGTTATAATGTCAGCGTCTTTTGACGGTAAGGAATACTGACTGAGGAGCTTCATCCCTTTTGCTTCAACTTCTGGTTTGAAGAAGGTATAAATATCTTCAATTTGATCGTTGATATTCGATGCTCTCATGTCAACCTCCATCTGACCTGCTTCTATTTTCGAAATGTCAATAATGTTATTGATGATATTGAGCATGCGGGCGCCGCTTTTTTCGATGATCCGGATATACTTTTGTTGCTCTTCTCCACTCAAATCAGGTTCTTTCAACAGTCCGGCAAAACCGAGAATTCCGTTCATGGGCGTACGTATTTCATGGCTCATATTGGCAAGAAAAGCAGACTTTAACTGGTCGCTTTCTTCCGCTTTTTCTTTTGCCTTGATGAGTTCCTGCTCAGTGTATTTGATGGCTGTGATATTTGCAGTGAAGCCGTACCAGGTTATACTGCCATCCATCAATTTCTCCGGTACCGATCTTGAAAGAATCCATTGAAGTTCTCTGCCGGGAATTTGAACTCTGAATTCACAGTTAAAGTTGGTTAAATGTTGCGCCGAGTATTCAATTTCGCTCATTACTCTTACTAAATCTTCTGAAAAAATAACCCTGCCAATCGGAGAAAAATCCTCCCGTACATCTTCGGGCAAACACCCGAAAATATTAATGATCCCGGCTGATGCGATTGGAACAAAATAACTTCCGTCAGGTCTTCTCGTAAATTGATAAATTAAATCGGGTACCTGCGAGGAAAGCTTTGCGAACTGAATGTCCTTTTCCCGAAGCTTATTTTCGGCATTTACGCGTTCGGTAATATCTCGGAAAATCCATATCCTCCCATATTTTTTTCCATCCCTTCCGACCACCGGCGCCGAATACCTGTCAATGATCATCCCGTTTGCAAATTCGATTTCATCGCTGCTTTCCTTATCCGGATTATCATTAAGGTACATGATCTTTTCAAGAAACTTATCGGGATTTTTGGTCAAATTCGTTACATGCTCCAATAATTTAGTATCATTTTTATCTTCGATAGTATCCGCCGGAACCTTAAACAGCTCAATCATGCGCCGGTTTATCAGGATCCGGTTGTTATCGTGACCGACTATTAAAATTCCATCAAGGGTAGCGTTTATCTGGGCCTCAAGCAACATTGACTGCGACAGCAATTTCTCTTGAACGAGCTTATTTTCGGTGATGTCCCTTGCAATGGTCGATACGGCAATGACCCTGCCATCGGAGTCAAGGATAGGTGAAATGGTGAGCGATACTTGAATTTCCTCCCCATTTTTTCTCCTGCGCGAGGTCTCGTAATGATGGATAACATGACCTGATTTTATCCCTTCAAGGATGGCAGGAATCTCATCGTCATTTCCGCTCAGAGTCAGTAATGAAATAGATTTGCCAATCATTTCGTTTGTTGTATACCCATAGATTTTCTCTGCGCCTTTATTCCAACTTGTGATAATTCCGTCCAAATTTTTTCCGATGATGGCATCTTCGGATGACTGAACGATTGCGGCAAGTTGATATGCTTGCTCGTCCGCAAGTTTACGTTCAGTAATATCCAGGGCGGTTATCAGACATTGGTTTCCATTTTCTGTTGAAACGCCGGTAAGGTGAACATAGATGGGGCTGGCGCCATCAGTCGACAAGGTCACCTCGCATGATTCCTGTCTCTTGCTGTTCAACACTTTATTCAGGAACAGGTTGAAAATTGACCTGGTATCTTCCGCAACCAGAAAGCCAAACAACCTGTTTTGCAAATGTGAGCGGTCCTTTCCCAACATTCGTGTTCCGCTGAGGTTCACATCCAGGATTCTTCCATCTTTGGAGATGGTAAAATACCCTGCAGGCGCGAATTCATATAAATTGATATATTTTTCAGTAGCATCCCTTTCGATGGACCTTGCCTTGATCAGTTCTTCCTTCTGCATTTCCAGCTCCACCTGGTGTACCTCAAGTTCGTGGATGAGTTTCACCATATCGGACTCAGAAAGCGGTGAAGATGATGAAGCATCCTTATTTTTGAGAACCGATTCTGCCTTATTCCGCAGGATTTCGGATTCTGATTTTTTGTCGTTATTTTCTGATTTTTCTTTCATTTATTTGCGTTTTTGACCAACAGAAGGATGGTGGATTATTTCGCGAATAAAGCATTGGATAACTTTATCACCAGACACCAGATACACGTTGCTGACGAACTCAACATTGATTTTTCTGCCTTCGGCAGTTTCAAGCGGTAAATTTTCGTAACGCACAATTTCCTTTTGCTGCAATTCGGAAAAAATATCCTTGTTGGCGACAATGTCTTTGAGAAATCCTATTTCCCAGATCGCTTTTTCAAGGAATTGTTCTTTCGAGTAGCCCAGCAGTTGAATCAAAAATGGATTCACATCTACAATTTTACCGGTTTCTGCATCGAGGATAAGAATTCCATCTTTTGCCGATTCAAAAATACGGCGATAACGGGTTTCTGATAATGACAACGCTTTTTCGGCAGCCTTGGCCAACGATATATCGGTGAATGTTATCACCAGCCCGTCAATATGGTCATCGATTGTACGGTAAGGCATGATCCGGATATTAAACCACCTTCCGTCGGTGGTGGAAATTGAATTTTCAGCCGGTACCAGGGTTTTGAGTACCTGATGCGCATGATTTCCGATTTTGGGGTATTGCAAATCGGATACCTGGTCGGTAAAAGGTCTGCCGATATCGGTGTTACGTAATTTAATGATTTTAGTCACCTGATCGGTAAACCTGCGGATGTTCAACTCCCTGTCGAGAAACAACGTTGCAACCTCCGTGCTGTTGAGCAGGTTTTTCATGTCGTCGTTGGCCCTGATAAAATCTGATACCCTATTCTGTAGTTCTATGTTCACCGTTTGCAGTTCTTCGTTCAGGCTTTGCATTTCTTCCTTGGAGGTGGTGAGTTCCTCGTTGGTCGATTGCAATTCTTCGTTGGTCGACTGTAGTTCCTCATTGGTTGATTTCAACTCTTCCTGCGCTGTTTGCATCTCCTCCCGTGTACTTTGCATATCTTCATGACTTCTTTGCAATTCAACCTCCAGCTCTTTCAATCGCCCGGACGAACTTCCTTTTCCTTTTACCGGGTTCAGTGAGCCGGGTTCAACTTTGGCAGGTACATCGGTAAAAACGACCATAATCATCCTGACGATTGAATCGGGTTTCTTAATCTGCTGAACCGTAATATCAATATACCGGATTTCTCCATTGGAGTCAATCTTAATATTGGTTATGTGCACGGGGTCATAGGATTGCATGGCTTTGCGCAATGCGCCTGGCAATAGCTGGCGCAGCCCTTCGCGTGCCATCACATGAAGATTATAGTTTGCCTTACCGGCCACCGGCACAATGTACTTGTCGATGCGTCCGGTCAGGTAAAGAATATCGCCATCGCCATTCACCAGTACACTGGCAGGGGTAAAGCGCTGAAGCATGAACTGATCGGCCAGGGTCTGGATATTTTCAACAGCCTTCAGTGGCGTACTGGTTTCCGTATTAATAATTTTTGGCCGGGAAAATGAGCTTGGAAAATCAATAAGCACCTTCTCCGCTGAAGTAATGCTGCGTTTAAAAATTTTTAATTTCAGATCAACCTCAGAAAATCCTTCCTTTTCGTTTCCAAGTGATTCGGAAGTTCCAAGGAGCAATATTCCTCCGGGGTTGAGGCTGTAATGGAAAAGACTGATCAATTTCTTCTGCAAATCTGGCTGCATGTAAATGAGCAAATTCCGGCATGTAAGAATGTCGATTTTTGTAAAGGGAGGATCCTTGATCACATTTTGCGGGGCAAACACCACCATTTCACGAATAGCAGTATTCACGATATAGCCTTTGGTCATAGGCTTAAAAAACTGGTTCAAGCATTCAGGCGACACATCGGCAGCAATGTTGCCGGCGTAAACGCCTCTGCGTGCAATCTCAATGGCATCGTGGTCGAGGTCGGTGGCAAATATCTGGAGTGTTATATTTTTGTGATTTTGAATTTTCTCCTGCACCTCCCTGAAAACAATGGCCAGCGTATAGGCCTCCTCGCCAGTTGAACAGCCCGTAACCCAGGCGCGCAAAACATGGCCATAAGGCGATTCGTTCAGCAATTCGGGAAATAACTTTTCTTTAAAGTGGTCCCAAACGGCGGCATCACGGAAAAAGTTGGTAACACCAATGAGCAATTCTTTGAAAAGGATATCAATCTCCTTTTGATTTTCCTGTAAAAAGCGGACGTAGGTGTTTATCTTGTCTATCTGGTGAACGCCCATACGCCGCTCGATGCGGCGAAAAAGGGTGTTTTTTTTATACAGTGAAAAGTCATGACCGGTTTGGTCGCGGATCAGAATGATTATTTTATCGAGGTTGGTGATGAGTTTAACATCGATATCGCTGTCGGGGTTAACAACCGGAATATACTTAAGAAATGAGATCAGCCTTGCCGGCAATTCCATGGCAGGGGCGACTATATCGGCAATCACCGCTTCGATGGCGCTGCGGGGCATGCCATCGAATTTTGCAGAGGCAGGCTCCTGCACCAGCACAATTCCGTTTTTTTCCTTGATGGCTTTCAGCCCCTGACTGCCATCGCTGCCCATGCCCGACAGGATAATACCTATGCTCCGATTTTGCTGATCATCGGCAAGCGAGCGGAAGAAAAAATCAACAGGCAGCCGTAATCCTCGCGACTCAACCGGATCGAACAAATGCAGGGATCCATTGAGCAGCGACAGGCTTTTATTGGGTGGGATTACATATACACAATTGGGTTTCACCTTTAGCCGGTCGGTTGCCTGGAATACCTTCATCGGGGTAATTCGCTGCAACAACTCCGGCATGATGCCCACATGGTTAGGGTCGAGGTGTTGAATAACCACGAATGCCATGCCGGGGTCTTTGGGCATATTTCCGAAAAATTGTTCCAATGCTTCGAGGCCGCCCGCCGAAGCGCCGAGGCCAACAATGGGAAACTGATCCTTGTCGGTTAGAACAACCGGTATTGCATTCGTTGCTGTTTCCCTGGATTTTATTTTGCTGGCGCTCATGGGATTTCATATAAACCAATTATAAACAAAGATAATCAAGAAACCGACAATTTGAATGCAAAAATTAATGTTCCGTCACCTGTCACTCGTCATTTGTCATTTGTCATTCGTCATTCTTTCCTTCTCCTGCCGGCAGCGAAAAATAAACAGTAGCGCCTTTCCCCTCCTCACTCTTTACCCAAAGCGTTCCTCCGTGTTTTTCAACGAACTCTTTGCAGATGATGAGTCCAAGTCCGGTGGTGGATTCTCCTTCAGTGCCTTTCCGGTTTGTTTGCTCGTCGAGGCGGAATAGATTCTCAACCATTTTTTCATTCATACCAATGCCTGAATCCCTGATTGAAATTTCAACCAAATTGCCGGTTATTGGCTTTGCAGCGATGGCAATTTTTCCGCCTCTGTGTGAAAACTTTATGGCATTGGTAACCAGATTACGGACAATCGAATTAAGCATATACCTGTCGGCGAAAACGTTACAATCATCGGCGATTTCAAATCCGATCTCAATCTCCTTTTTGTCTGCCAGTCCCACAACAGTTGCTATGGATTCTTCAATTGTTGACATCAGCGGCGAAAGAGCAGGCTCAAAATTGGTTACACCCCTGCGGATGCGCGACCACTCCAATAAATTTTCTAATAAACCGAAAAGATTGGTTGCTGAGTTTCGCATGCTCAGGGCTATCTTTTGAAGTTCGGCTAATGTTAAAGATTCAATATCTTCAACCATCATCTGCGTATATCCTAGGAATGTATTAAATGGATTGCGAAGGTCGTGGGCAATAATGGAGAAGAATTTGTCTTTTTCGGCGATGAGTTTCGAAAGTTCTGCGTTTTTAAGAATGATCTCAGCTTCAGCTTGCCAGCGCGCTGTAATGTCATGGATAATTGAGAACAGAATCCGGCTCCCCTGAAATTCGATCGGAGATGAATGTACTTCTACAATACGCTCCTCCCCGCTGGCTAACAGGTGAGGAAAAATGAAATAGTTTCGCTGTTCAGCGGCAGCTTTCTCTCTTTCTGCTTTTATTTTCTCGGCAGAAAATTTATTTATCTGGTCGATGGACATATCGCACAATACAGGGATGCTGTATCCATAAAATACAGATGCAGCTTGGTTTGCACTTAAAATCTTACCCGATTCGGGATCGATAAGCAACATGATGGCATTATGCCGTTCAAATAAGGACTTGAATCGTGATTCACTCTCTTTAATCGTCTTTTCCTGACGCACCCGTTCAGTGATATCAATCATGGAAATCATGCAATGATTTTCCCTTTCGGAAAGTCTGCCGGTAAGTTGAACATATAACGGGGATTTGTCATATGTTGTCAGGGTCAACATGCAGGTTTCTTTTAATCTGGTTGTAAAGACCTTTTCCAGGAAAAGTTTGAAAACCGGTTTTGTGTCATCGGAAACATAAAAACCAAAGGAACGGTTTTTTAAACGCACACGCTCCTTGCCGAGCATTTGTGATGTAGCAAAGTTAACTTCAACAATTATACCCTCTTTTGAAAGTGAAAGATATCCTGTTGGCGCAAATTCATACAATTCAGTGTACTTGTCAACGGCAATTTGCCCTGTTGCCCAGGCATGACGGAGTTCCTCATTCTGCATTTCCTGTTCCACCTGGTGTACCTGCAGTTCATGAATGAGTTTGGCGAGGTCTGTTTCAGAAATGCTAAGGGTCGATGCATTCCCCGGCGGATTTTCAGTTTTCAGCAAACCTTCGGCTTTCAGACGCAGTACTTCAGCGTCTGTTTTTTTTTGGTTATCGTTCATGAATTCGTGGTTGTTGTTTGTACGATCCCGATTAATCGTATAAATATATGCAAAAAAAAACAATTTGATATGTTATTCGATAAATTGATTCAATTTCGGTCAACAATGACCACCCCCAGGCCCTGGGAGGGGAGGGAGTCGTTTTGTCTAAAAGTTCAAATGATTGTAGAATTTCCACTTCGTTTGCATAAACCTTGAGGAGACCCCCTTTGACCAGGTTGTCAATCGTAATGGCACCCCCGCATTCATATATGGGTTTTGCCAATTCGGGTTTGGGCAATGTTCGACATTTATCTAAAAGCCGACTGGTGCCGTCTTTTAGATAAATGTCGAACATTGACCCAGGCGCAAATCCTTTGACTGTTACGATAGTTGCGCATCCGTATCAAACAGGTTCAACAATAGGGGGGGATAACTTACCTGTTTAATTACTGGCGAACACCCTGAAACCAGGAAGAGAACAATGCCTGGAAATGTGTTGGATTTTTCATGGGGATGAATGATATTGACATGGGAATGGTTGATATTTACTGGTTAATTTTTATTAGGTATTCACACGGATGTCTACTTTGACTAAATGGTCGTATCCGAACGAAAAAAATGTTGGGAGGTCCAAATCTGCATAAACACACGCAATTACTGCATCCTCTGGTAAATTACCTGGCATGGCGCTTATAGCCTTAAACTCGGCTTTATAAACGGTACTTTCATTTTGACCGAGTTTTGTTTTAGGAAAATTGTGCCAATTATCACCTCCAGTAGGTACGGCATACTGCGTTTCTCTAAAAAGAATCCGAGGTTTGTTGAAGAAAATCGGAGTGCCTGCCGGTGCGATATTCTTGCAAGTGAAAGTTATTGTAAACTTGTCTCCAATGTTAATGTATGACCCATCCTCCGGTATCGGTATCGCTGGGCCGTGTGTAAGAAACAAATATGATTTAATATTGCTTAATAATTCGATTGCTGTGTTCATAATGTTACCTCCAATTTAGTTTTGAAATATTTATATTTTTAGTTGTTATTTTCATATTCAAATCACCTGATCAGGGTGGCGCCTTAATCCTTTTATCTTCTCCTTTCTATAAAATGTTATCAAATCCATGTTGATTTTGAATATTTATTCCATTTGTTCCAATTGTTATGACCTTGTTATCAAATTCGATCAGGATACAAAATTAATCGGTGCATAAGGGATGTGAAAATTGATTCGTAAGGAGGATGAAAAATAAATTGCAGAAAATACTTATTTGGAGCTACACTTAATTTCCGGGAATTGAAAAATACTAATAATGGATAAAACCTAGTATTGCCCTATTGAAAAATCCAAAAAGAATATCCTTGAATTGCAGAAATTGCAATTTTTTCACGGTATTTTTCATGCCCACCGGGCTTGAAAACTGAAGATAGAAATTTTCACTGCAACTGAACTTCCTCGCTGGCGATGAGATAGGCAGTGCCTCCGCTGTTCACCATGAGGGTGGAATCGCTTCCGGTGACTGTTGAACCAGTGCCATTGTAATGCACTACCAGCCGGTAAAAAGGAATAATAGTGATGAATCGTAAAAATAAAAAAGTATCTTTGAAGATCAAACACGAAATTTTATGAAACCAATTACCACACCGGCTGAAATGATGGAAACTGTCAGCGCTTTCAGGTTGAGCCGACTAATTCTTACCGCCTTTGAACTTCGGATTTTTGATCAGTTTTCAGGGAAAAGTCTGACTTCGTATCATATTTCAGATGTGTTGGGCCTTGATATCAGGGCCACCGATCGCCTGCTGAATGCTTTAACGGGGACCGGACTCCTTCTTAAGGAAAACGATGGTTTCATGAATTCGGACTTTTCAGAAAAATTCCTTGTTTCCTCCTCTCCTGTATTTATGGGTGGACTGGATCACTCGGTTGCTATCTGGAAAACCTGGAGTACGCTCACCGAAGTGTTGAAGGCAGGGACATCTGTTGCAGAAGTGGTGAAATATGGGATCAATGACCGGGAACAGTCCTGGATTGAATCGTTCATTGCCGCCATGCATGCCCGGGGTGTCGCACAGGGAAAGGAACTTGCTTCGCGGCTGGATCTTTCAAAAACGAAAAGAGTCCTGGACGTGGGAGGTGGTTCCGGGGCCTTTATCTTTGCTTTCATGGAAAAGAACCCTGCGATCACCGGTGTGATTCTTGACCTGCCCAATGTTGTACCCATCACCCGGAAATATATTGATAAGGAAGGTTTCTCAGATAAGGTAACCACCCTAACGGGGGACTATCTCCGGGATGATTTTGGCAGTGGCTTTGACCTGGTACTGATGTCGGCGATCATCCATATCAATAATCCTGCAGAGAACATCCTGCTGATCAAAAAAGGAGCGGAGGCACTGGCAGTTGGAGGTCAGCTTGTCATCATGGACCATGTCATGAACGATCAGCGGACAGAACCATTTATCGGCGCCATGTTTGCGCTGAACATGCTGGTGGGCACAAAACACGGCGATACCTATACCGAACAGGAAATTCGGGGATGGATGCATGTTGCCGGCCTGGCTGATATAAGGCTGATCACAGCTGATTCAGGCATGCAGGTAATGATCGGTCATAAAGGATAAAGCCTGCGAAACAAAAAAAATCATATATTTACAGTGTTAAATAAATCACAACAAGAGTGATTTATTCTATCCGCTTATTTTTCACTTGCGTTTTTAATTTTACTTCCAAATCGATAAAAAACCGATTGTGGGTTGTGAAAGTCGCCCGCCATTTATAAGTTTTATCTTTCATTTTATTGATATTGTATAATTTAATAATTGTTCAGGATGAAAAAGTTCTACTTTTTATTCGCTATGCTGTTGTTTCATAGCAGCGTGTTGTTTCCTCAGGTAGCCATCAATGCTGATGGCAGTTTACCCAACAGTTCAGCCATGTTGGATGTGAAGTCTGTCAATAAAGGATTTCTTCCACCACGAATGACACATGCCCAGCTCAATGCCATTGTAAACCCTGCTGACGGACTTCAGGTTTATTGCACCGATTGCGGCTCGAATGGTTTGGGAGCGATGGCCCTTTTTATGTCGGGGAAATGGTATAAACTCAGCATCAACGATTGCGCTGTACCAATGGCCACCACTACCGGAACTCATGTTCCTTTTGAAAACCAAATCATCTGGAACTGGAATGCTTCATCCGGCGCTTCAGGTTACCGGTGGGGAACTTCCAGCATTTATACCCTCTCCACTGATATGAGCATGGCAATGACAAAGACCGAAACCGGACTTCTATGCAATACCGGTTACACCCGGTTTGTATGGGCTTACAATACCTGTGGTAATTCCACCCCCGTTACCCTGACAGAATCCACAACCACATCCACGGTTTCACCTCCCTTTGCCAATAATCATATAGCCTCACAAAACCAGATTATCTGGAACTGGTTTCCCGAACTGGGGGCAACCGGTTATAAATGGAATACAACCAATAGCTATGCCTCGGCCATTGACATGGGAACCGCTACCACTAAAACTGAAACGGGGCTATTAAGCGGCACCATGTACGACAGGTATTTGTGGTCGTATAATAGTTGTGGATATTCTGCACCAATTATGCTTAGTCAAATCACCCTGGAATGGTTTTGCGGAGACCTTTTTACAGACACCCGTGATGGTAAAACCTACAATACCGTATCAATGAATGGAATTCAGTGTTGGTTTGTACAGAATCTCAATGTGGGAACAAGAATTAGCAGTTCAGTCAATCAAACAAACAATGCCATCCCCGAGAAGTACTGTTACAATAACAGTGACGCGAATTGCGCCATTTATGGCGGGCTGTATCAATGGGATGAGATGATGAACTACACTACTTCAAGCAACAATTTCCCCAGTGGGCGGCAGGGATTATGCCCCGGTGGCTGGCATGTTCCATCAGATGTTGAATGGTGTCAGATGGAATTCAATCTTGATTTCACCATCATGGGATGCTCTGACATAGGCTGGCAAGGGACAGATATTGGCGGGAGGCTGAAAGAAACCGGAAACAGTCATTGGGTATCTCCGAACCTTGGCGCCACCAACAGCTCCGGGTTCACTGCCCTTCCGGGTGGAAGCAGAATCAGTGGCGGCAGTTTCAGTGATCTTACCAATATTGGTACCTATTGGTCTTCTACCCAGGGAACAACAACCAATAATGGGTTTGGCCGCAGCCTGGATGCTAATTTCATACAGGATTACCGGAGTGACAGTCCAAAGGTTAACGGGCAGGCTGTTCGCTGTTGCAAGGATTTTTAGTGAGTTCATTGTTCGGATTTGCACAGAATAATTAAACCGACCGCCTGAAAAATATTGAAATATGAAAAAGGTAATTTCTATTATAATACTGTTTTTCCTCAGCAGCGCTTTATTGTTATCTCAAACAGCAACCAACAATGATGGCAGCGCTCCTCATCCGTCGGCCATGCTGGATGTAAAGTCAGGCAACAAAGGATTCCTGCTCCCCCGAATGACACAAGTAGGTCTCAGTGCAATTATCAACCCTGTTGACGGATTGCAGGTTTTTTGCATTGATTGCGGTGCAAATGGCTTGGGAGCCATCGTCATTTTTATGGCCGGAACATGGTATCCAATCAGCATTGATTGCATGAATCCTGTTTCGCCGTTATCAGGCGCCCATGTAGCCTTTGCAAACCAGATTTTTTGGAATTGGACAACGGTAACAGATGCCACAGGATACAGGTGGAATACCACCAGCGATTTTGCCTCGGCAATTGATATGGGTACAGCAATCTCAAAAACTGAAACCAATTTGACCTGCAACACTGCTTACACCCGCTATGCCTGGGCTTACAGTGCCTGCGGAAATTCTAACCCGGTTACCCTGACCCAAACCACCTTGTTAAATCCACCGTCCACACCCACCGCCGGAACCAATGTCCCGGCTATCGCACAAATCGTTTGGAATTGGAATACGGTATCCGGAGCTACCGGGTATAAATGGAATACTGCCAATGATTTTGCCTTGGCCACCGACATGCTCACAGCTACCACCAAAACCGAAACCAATCTGACCTGCAACACAGCCTATACGCGCTACGCCTGGGC
>JBAXFM010000020.1:0-30370 GCA_037139855.1 Bacteroidota bacterium | reverse complement strand
CAGGCGCAACCAACAGCAGCGGATTCACAGGCCTTCCGGGTGGTTCCCGCGAAACCAATGGAGAATTCGGCATTCTGGGCTGGGAAGGGAACTTCTGGAGTTCTTCCCAGAACTCGGCTGCCGCACTGGCCTGTCTCAGCAGCGTCATAGGCATATTCTACAACGAAAAGGCTACTGGTCTTTCTGTTCGTTGTATCAGGGATTAGGTTAATTGTGTGGTTTGATATTTCATTTTCTATAACTAATACAGCGAATTATGAAAAAACCATCGAAGCAAACGGTCGGATATTTCAGAATCTTAAAAAATTCACTTATTTTAATTTTCCTCTTTGCAGGGATTTTAGTCAAGGCTCAAGGCCTTGGCGTAAACACCGATGGTTCTGCACCGGATAATTCAGCTATGCTGGATGTGAAATCTACTCTCAGGGGTTTTTTACCACCCCGGATGACCACCACACAGCGAAATGCAATTTCTGCTCCGGCTGAAGGATTGATAATTTATAATACCGATGAGAAAACACTGAATATTTTTTATGGCACCTCATGGGGTTTGTTGATTCCTCAGGTTTGCGGCAACCCATTTATCGATGCGCGTGATGGGAAAACCTACAATACTGTAATTATTGGCTCGCAGTGCTGGATGAAAGAAAACCTGAATATAGGTACTAGGATCAACTCATCTGAGTGGCAAACTGGAAATGGGACTATTGAAAAATATTGTTTCGGTAACAATGAGTCAAACTGCGATGTTTATGGCGGATTGTATCAATGGAGTGAGATGATGGAGTATTATGAGACACCGGGAGTTAAGGGCATTTGTCCGACAGGCTGGCACCTGCCTGCCCAGGCAGAGTTGACGACCTTGATAATTTACCTTGGAGATACAGAAGTGGCCGGAGGAAAAATGAAGGAAACGGGAACCAACCATTGGACCGATCCGAACACCGGTGCAACCAACAGCAGCGGATTTACAGCGCTGCCGGGTGGCCTGCGTCAAACGAATGGTTCCACAATCAATCTTGGTATTACTGCTCACTTCTGGTCATCCTCTAAACAAAATGATCTTTTTTCTTTTTCAATTATTTTAGGGAATGAGATACCTGATATAACCTATGCTTTTTATGAAAGAGGGCTTGGAATGTCGGTACGTTGCGTTAAAAACAACTGATTTTTTTCCCTGAGGACCAATCAAAGCACATGGCAACTTTCATAGAATTATGCAAGCAATCAGTTTTACTCAATAACAGGAAGTAATTTCCACCATAAAGTTTTTTTATTTACTTCAAGCACCAAACCCTTTCGCTTTTTATAAATTATTGTAACAATGATTGCTATTGCAATAGTTAACCCACGAAACACATTAGATGTTACCCCGCCAAGCGCATTCTCACTAACCGAAAATATCTCCCAGGATAAATTCATTAGAAAATGCATCATGATGGGCACCCATAAATTGTAATTCCATTCGACATATAACCATGCAAAAAGAATTGCACCCATAAATGTTGTCAGGAAAATTCCAATGATGACAGAAAAATCAGAACTTTGATATAAGTGCCCTGTTGCGAATAAGACAGCACCCAAAATGATTGCAGGGATAAAACCAAGTTTTGTATATTTAAAAAGTTGTCCGAATAAAAATCCACGGAAATACAATTCCTCAAATAGACCAGCACAAATGGTGAGCCTGATAACTTCGGGCAATGACATCTTGTAATTAAGTGGGAAAAATATAACTCCACCAATAAACATTGGCAAAGTAAACATGACCGTTAAAAGAAATCCCTTTATGAAATTCCCTTTCAATCCCAGATAGCCGGGTATTTTAATGTCTTTATGAATGATTGCTGTACCAATAAAAAGAGGGATACCTGTAACAATATATGTTAAGATATAGCTGATAATACGAAAATTTACCAGCGTATCTATTGCTGAAAATATTTTGGCAAAATATTCAAATATAACATAGTAAGCCAAGAATGAAATGACTACAATTATTGAAATTCTTAACGTTTTATTCATCATCAGTTTTTTCACATTGTCAATAAATGAAAGATGCATATTATATCTATTCGTAGTTTCGAATTCTATCAAATCTGAAATCACAGCACTTTTGCCCTTATGATAAATTTACTTTGCGGCTATATCACAAATCACCATCTACCCCCCATTCTCTCATAATTCCTATTGCCTTACCAACAATCATTAACATATCAGGTCGTATCTTGGCAAATGGCAATGCGCATTGTATTGATTCTTTAGCGAATGCCAACGACTTTTCACGGTCAGGCAACAGTTTAAGATAAAAAAGACTCAGATTTCTTGTTGTAAATGCCAAATTTGGTAAGTGTGCTTGTGGGCTAATTTGGACTAACTCCCGCCTGATCTTTAAAGCTTCCAAAAAGGCTGATTCTGCGGCTTCAAACTCGTTATTCTCTGATAATATAGTAGCCAAATTATTTAATATAAATGCCACTGAAGGTGAATAGGTCTGAGGATTAACATTGGCAAGGGGAAGATATATCTGCAACGCATCTCTGTTTGCCTTTTCTGCCAACTCAAATTGTTTGTTTTTTTCATATACAACAGCGAGATTATTTAGTGTAAGAGCAACATCGGGCAAAAAGGTTTGTGGGTTGTTTACAGATAGGGTATTTCTGATGGATAAGGCTTCCTGGTAGGCGTTTTCTGCTAATTCCAGTTCACCTGATGTCGTATACAAATTTCCCAAACTCATTAATGTCTTAGTAACTAGTGACATATAGGTATGCGGGTTAATCTGGGCTAAATGTCTTCTAATTTCTAAGGATTCCAACAGGACATTTTTCGCTGATTTATATTCTTCTTTTACACAATACAATTCACCACAACAATTCAGCGCCATTGCCAGCATCGGTGAACCCGTTTGAACATCCATTTCGTTGATGTCCTTACATAATTGTACCGCCTCCTCAAACGAGCTTTGAGCTTGCGTATAATCATTCACTTTTTGATACAATTCACCGAAGTTGATTAAAACCTGTGCTAAAGACATTTTAGTTTGTAAACCAGAAGGCTCTTCACCTCTTCTGATTTCTAGGGACTCACTTAATACAACATTCGCCCTGTCGAAATCATTTAACTGAGAATACAAAATGCCCAAATTATTTAATGTCATTGCAACATCCTGCAAATAAGTCGGAGAGGAGCTATTGGCAAGAGTTTTGAAAAGTGCTGAAGCCTCTTGCAAATTTTCTTCTGCCAATTTATATTCGTTATTCGTAAAATTTAATACCCCTAAATTATTTAGTGCACTTGCTAATTTTGGCTGATAGGTCTGAGGGTCTGAAAAAGCTAAGTTTCTATATATCAATAATGCTTCCTCATAATAGGGAAGTGACTCTTTGAATTGATTTTGTTTTTGCAGGAATGAGGCATATCCAAATAAATTCTCTGACCCCCTAATTGCAGATAATGATTGTTCAAAGTATGTTTTAGTCTTTTCAAAGCGGTCGGGCAACCTGTAATCAAGAGAAGTTAGCCGGGCTAAAATAAGGAACTCATTGGCATTATTAATCAGATGATGTTCGTTTTCAATAGTCTTGAGTTTTAATTTTTCTTTCTCTGTTAATAACGCATCCAGCTCTGTTGTCATTGATTCAGCATCCAAAATGGTTCTTGCTTTATCAAATTCACCCGTCTCGAAAAATTGCTTAGCCAGGCGTAAGCGCTCTGTATTAATGGGAATGCCGGAAAAATCATCTGCCAATTTAAGTACCTCATTTTTAAGGTCTTCAATCTGCTTTTTAATTTCATCCTGCTCTGTGGATATTTGCAATAACTCAGTCTTAAAATTCTGATCGTCCGGATATTTTAAAATATTCTCTTGTGCTTTTTCAAACCGCCCATCTAACTTCTTCAATTGTGATTCCAGGGCTTTGTACTGTGCAGCTTCTTTCAGATTGATAATGGTGTTTCCATCGCCAAAAATAACGTGTCCATTTGAATCTATTTGAGCTGTATTGATGTTTTTGCTGTTTTCCATCATTATTTTGTGCTATTATTATCTCCAAAAATAACATTACCGCTAGCTTTGATGGTTCCGGTATTGACATTTTTACTTTTAATAATCTGGATTCCAGCATCCTTTTTTTTGTCATCCGATCGGTTTTCGAATTTAATGAACCCATTTGCTACAAGTTTATCTAACTGGTTGCCGAAATGCTCCCGCAACCCTTCAATATTCTTGTATACGGTATAAAAATGCCCCAGTTGATCCATTTTTTCCTGAAATGCCCATAAACTCATAAGGTCTTTTTTATTGGCTGTGCCTGTGGTTATCTCGGAATCTTTGAAGTAGATCAGGATAAACGGTTTGTTGGAATCTTTAAATTCATGGAAAGCAGCTTCGAACTCTTCTTCGGTATATTTCCCTACTTTGGTACAAAATAACATCACGAAAAGGTCACACTCCCTGATGGCCTTATTATACTCGTCTTGCAAACGAGTTTGGGACATAACATCCAGAAAATCTTCCCAGATAATCAATTCAAGAAAGATTCCATTGTCAATCCACGATTTATTTCTGCGATTGATGAAATTCTCAAATTCCATACGGTCAGCCTTCAATTCTGATGAGGATGCTAAAAATATTTTTTTCTTTTCCATATGTTTTACTGTGTTTTTGAATCAATAAAATCGGCTATATCGTTATGTTGATTTGTCAGTCAGTTAGTCGAATCTGTCCTTTTATTCTTCAAAGGTGTCGTCAATAAACGTATCCTTATCCAATCCCCAATCGCTATAAACTTGCTGTGCTTTATCGAAAATGGCAAACATATCAGGGCGTATCATAAGAAAGTGATTAGCTGACTTTCCTGCTTCCCTTGCAAATGCCAATGATTTATCACGGTCAGGTATGGTTACACGATAAAATGAACTTAAATTGATTGCCGTCTTCGCCAAAAAAGGCAAATAGGTTTTAGGATTTTTGATGGCCAAGTCTCTTCTTATTTTTAAGGCTTCATTGTATTCTTCTTCTGCAACAGCAAACTCATTGTTATCCTCGTGTAATTTAGCTAAATTGTTTAATGTCATCGCCATATAGGGCAAGTAACCTTGAGGGTTGTTATGAGCTAAGTCTCTATAAATATTTAATGCTTCCTTGAATCCTGTTTGAGCAGATTCAAATTCATTTTTATCTGATCGTAAGTTAGCCAAATTGTTCAGTACCGCCGCCACAATTGGCAGGTAGGTTTGCGGGTCGTTATGTTCTAACTCTCGATAGATGTTTAAGGCTTCGTTGTATTCCTTTTCGGCAATTATAAATTCGTTTACATTCAAATGATAAAGACCTAAATTGTTAAGTGACTCTGCCACAATGGGTAGGTAGGTTTGTGGGTTGGTGATGGCTAAATCTCTACTTATCTCCAAAGCTTCGCTGAATTCTTTTTGAGCATTTGAAAATTCATACATATTTGTGTGTAAACCAGCCAATTCGTTAAGTGTCCTCACCACATCCAACTGGTAGGTTTGCGGGTTGGTGCGTTCTATGTCTTTATAAATCTCCAAAGCTTCACTGTATTCCTTTTTGGCAGAGAAAAACTCGTTTTGATTACGGTGTAAAAGACCCAAATTAAATAGTGTCCTTGCTACATCAGTTTGGTAGGTTTGTGGGTTGGTAAGGTTTAAGTTTTTATAAATCTCTAAAACTTCCGTATAGTAAGGGAGTGCATCTGTGAATTGATTGTTGTTGTATAAGAACCAAGCATACCATTCGATATTTTTTCGATTCCTGTTGGCGGATAATGATTGTTCAAAGTACGATTTGGTCTTTTCAAATCGATCAGGTGTCGGATGATCAATAACTGTCAATCGGGCTTTGATGAGAAACTCATTGGCAATATCTGCCATGTGTTGCTCGTTTTCAATGTTTTTTAGTTGTAAAATTTCTTTTTCTGAAAGCAATGCATTGAGTTCCGATGTCATTGATTCGGCATCCAAAATAGTCCTTGCTTTATCAAAATCCCCTTCCTCAAAATACTGCTTAGCCAAACGTAACCGTTCCGTATAGATTGGGATTTTAGAAAAATCATCAGCTAATTTCAGTATCTCTTTCTTGAGGTCTTCAATTTGCTTCTTTATGGCATTTTGTGCTTCAGATATTTTTATTAAATCCGTCCTGAAATCTTGGTCATCAGGATATTTGGCAATTTTTGCCTGTGTGTATTCAAATCGCTCACCCAACTCCTTCAACCGGGCTTCCATGGCTTTGTACTGAGCAGCCTCCTTCAGGTTGATTACAGTGATTGTATTTCCATCTCCTACGATGACATTTCCTTCTGCATCAATTCTTGCTGCTACAGTGTTTTTGCTATTTTCTATTTTCATATATATTTCTTGTTGTCCCCAAGTATGACATTGCCACCAGACCTGATTTCAATTAATATATACACACGTTCTCACTACGACCACTGATACTGCTGCCAACCTTCGGCTCAATTACCTTGACGATCTCCTTGAGACACATTAAATCATCCGGGTTTCATTTTTTCTTATTAAAATTGAAAGTGTAAATGATATAATTACATTACTTATCGACTATGTATTAGCGAAGATATTACAATTTTTTCAAATCCAGTTTTTACCAAAAAACAAAACCCCGAATAAGTTAATATTCAGGGTTTAACATTTTTACCATGTTGACCCACCAGGATTCGAACCTAGACCGAGTGAACCAAAATCACTCGTGCTACCTTTACACCATGGGTCAATGCGATTTCGGATTTCGGATTTACGATTTCGGATTGCGGCTGCAAAGGTAGAATTTATTTTCTTTTGACTTTAACAGACAGTGAAAAAAAATCATGGTCGCTTTTTGCGGGTAAATTTGTACTTTCGCAGCATATTCCCAGATAAACAATATTCTATGAAGAATTTCCAGAAGCTGAACAACATTTTTGGTTGGGTCACTTTTATCATTGCATCCACAGTTTACCTGCTAACCATCGAACCAACAGCCAGTTGGTGGGATTGCGGGGAGTATATTGCCACAGCGTTTAAACTGCAGGTTGGCCATCCTCCCGGAGCGCCTTTGTTTCAGATGCTCGGCCGGTTTTTCTCTTTGTTTGCCTTTGGCGATGTTTCGCATGTTGCGATGATGGTTAATGTGATGTCGGGTCTTTCAAGCGGATTTACCATTTTATTCCTTTTCTGGAGTATTGTATTGTTTGCCAAAAAAGTGGTTGCCCCCAAGGGTGAAATGACTGGCGGACAGATGTTTACCGTTTTTGCTTCGGCATTCATCGGCGCCATGGCTTATACATTCAGTGATACATTCTGGTTCTCAGCGGTTGAAGGTGAAGTGTATGCCATGTCCTCTGCATTTACTGCTATCTCCTTCTGGGCAATTTTAAAATGGGAGGATGTGGCCGATGAAAAGCATTCGTACCGGTGGCTTGTGCTGATTGCATTTCTCATGGGACTTGCCATTGGGGTTCACTTACTTAATTTGCTGGTGATTCCGGCAACCTGCATGGTGTATTATTATAAAAAGTTTAAGGAGCCCACCAAAGTCGGAATGTTGATCACATTCATCCTTTCAATCCTGATCCTTGCTTTTGTCATGTTTCTCATCATACCCGGCATGGTGCAGCTATCCGGAAAGTTCGAACTCCTTTTTGTAAACGGATTCGGGCTTCCATTCAACACAGGAACGATGTTCTATTTTATATTGCTCATTGGTTTAATTCTCTGGGGATTGCACATAACCCGTAAAAAGGGTAAGACCATATTAAATACCATCATTTTATCTTTTGCTTTTATCCTCATCGGTTATTCATCATTTCTGATGTTGGTTATTCGGGCCAATGCCGATACACCGATCAATGAAAATGCGCCCAAGGATGCGGTCAGTTTGCTATCATACCTTAACCGTGAACAGTATGGCGATTTTCCGATTGCCTTTGGACAATATTACAATGCTCCCATTGTGGATTATGCTGATGGCAATCCCGTGTATCAAAAAGATGCGAAGGTCGGAAAATATGTCATCATTGATCAGCGGAAAGGGACAGTTCCGGTTTGGGATCCGAAATTTACGACCCTTTTTCCGCGCATGTGGAGTAATCAGCGGAGAGGTTCAGCCGATTTTTATAAAAAATGGGGTGGCGAAGGAATCCCGATAGAAGTTACCTCTCAGGATGGTAAACCAGAAACCCTGAATCGCCCTACTTTCATTGAAAATTTGAAATATTTTTTCACCTACCAGATCGGCCACATGTACATCCGCTATTTCATGTGGAATTTTGCAGGACGACAGAATGATGTTCAGGGATTTGGCGGCATCGAAGATGGAAACTGGATCAGTGGGATTCCTTTCATTGATAAAATGAGGCTTGGCAATGACCAGACCAATCTGCCCGACAGTAAGAAAAACCGGGCCACCAACAAATATTATTTTTTACCATTGATATTAGGACTCATCGGATTCTTTTTTTACATGGGAAAGGACTATAAAGGGACCATTATCATTGCCCTGCTATTTATTATGACAGGTCTGGCAATTCTGGTGTACCTGAATCAGCAGCCCTACGAACCCCGTGAGCGGGATTATGCGTATGCCGCCTCGTTCTATGCTTTTGCCATCTGGATCGGACTGGGGGTTATTCCGTTGATAAATTTCCTCAAGAAAAAGTTGTCGGAAAATATCTCCATAGCCATTGTTTTTACTTTATGCCTCCTGCTGGTACCCGGAATCATGGCAAAGGAAAACTGGGATGATCATGATCGTTCAGGAAAGTACGCCTGCCGTGATTTTGCTGCAAACTACCTTAATTCATGTCAGCCGCAAGGTATATTGTTTACCAACGGAGATAACGACACCTTCCCTTTATGGTATGATCAGGAAGTTGAAGGAATCGGTACCGATGTTCGGGTAGTGAACCTCATGTTGGCTTCAGGGCCATGGTATATCAATCAGTTGTATAAAAAAGCATACAATTCCAATCCCATTCCGCTCACGCTGAGTCAGGAGCAATATCAGCAGGGGACCAATGATATTCTGCCATTTTATGATATTGGGATCAAAGGATATGTTGAACTGAAAGACATGATCGACTTTATTAAAAGCGACAATCCTCAATCATACCTGACACTTCAGAATGGAGATAAAATGAAGTTTTTCCCATCTAAAAAGGTTAAAATTACGGTTGATTCTGCCGCTTGTGTGAAGTATGGAATTGTCCCGAAACATCTTCAGGGAAAAATGGTTGATTCTATTTACTGGACCATCAGATCAAATCAATTGTATAAGAATGACCTGATGTTACTCGATTTGCTTGCTTCAAACAAATGGGAACGTCCTTTGTATTTTGCAGCACCATCAAGTGTGAATCATTGTGTTAACATCGATTCCTTCTGCCTGGTTCAGGGCTGGGTTTATAAATTTATGCCGGTGAAGGCCGATCCGAATGATTATATCCAGGGAATGGGGGGAGTGGATGCACTGAGTTCATATGATATTCTTAAGAATAAGTGTGCCTGGGGTAACCTGAACGATCCTCATGTATATGTTGATCCCGAAAGCCTGAACAATGCTGTTAGGCCAAAGACCAATTTTATGCGGGTTGCACAATCTTTACTGGCACAGGGAAAAAAGAAAGAAGCCATTGAAATGCTTGATGGTTACATTAAATATTTCCCCGATTCAAAGGTTCCGTTTGATATGTACATGCTTCCTTATGCTGAAATTTATTATAAGGCAGGCGCTCCGGATAAAGCAAACAAACTTATTGAACGTGTTGCAGAGATTTGTAGCCAGAACCTTGATTATTACTACTCATTCCCGCCTGCAAATAACCAGTACTTTGAACAGGATGTTCAAACCGCGCTGGGAATTATCAAACGCATGTCGATGGTGGCTTCTGAAAACCAGCAACCCAAACTTGCGGCTAAGATTGATACGTTGTTTAACAGGAAGATAAAATCAATTAAATAAGTGACACTCTCAATCATCTGGAATCCCAGTCCTGAAATTTTTGAAATCGGCGGTTTTGCTGTCAGGTGGTATGGATTGTTTTTCGCACTTTCGTTCTTTTTCGGGTATCTGATCATGCAAAAATTCTTTACCAAGGAGAATGTGCCAATTAAGTTATTGGATGAACTAACAACTTATATGATCATCGGCACTATTGTGGGCGCCCGGCTGGGACATGTTTTTTTTTATGAACCAGCATGGTATCTCGCTCATCCTATTAAAATTCTCCAGGTATGGGAGGGTGGGTTGGCCAGTCATGGGGCTGGAATCGGGATCATAACCTCTATCCTTATCTTCTCCTATGTGCGCAAGAAACCCTTCCTTTGGGTGATGGATCGTATTGTTATTGTCGTTGCACTGGCAGGCTTTCTTATCAGGATGGGTAACCTGATGAACTCCGAAATTTATGGCTTGCCAACTTCTCTTCCATGGGGGTTCCAATTTCTGCGGTCAACCACCCCCTCTGAAGGATTGGTGCCCCGCCATCCTACGCAGATTTATGAAGGCTTAACTTACCTGGCAATCTTTTTTCTTTTGTGGTGGTATTACTACAAAAAAGACGGGAAACCTGCCTTAGGTTTCCTGTTTGGCCTTTTTATGATCCTGGTCTTCGGGATGCGGTTCGTGATAGAATTTATCAAAGAACCTCAGGTTGGCTTCGAGCAGGGTCTTTACCTTAATATGGGGCAGATGCTGTCAATACCCTTTGTGATTGCCGGAATCACCTTTGTTTACCTCTCTACAAAGCGAAGGTAATCAATCAATCAATCATTCAATCATTCATTGAATGACGGACTTGATTTGCTCCTCCAGATCCTTGTAATCGTTCCGAATGACCATCCCGGGAAAGTTTTTTGACATTTCCAGTGCATACAGGAGATCAAAAACATTCTGATCCATCGAAAAATAGATTTTCTTTTCCATTAAGTAGCGGGAAAGCCACTCCTGTTCCGTTTGCCCCGGGGTAGGGATGAAAATTGCCCTTTTCCCGAGTGTTACAATGTCCATAATACTGGAATACCCCGACCTGCAAATGACCAAAGCCGACCTGTTTATCAGTTCCCGCAGGTTAGCAGAATCAAGGTGGGCAAAAACATGAATCCTGTTGTCGAGTACATAAGCCTCCTCCGACTCAGGCATGCCACGCACCATGGCCACTTGCATGTTGATACTGACAAGTTGTCGGAGAATTTTTTCCTCTAATATGGTTCTTTGAGGTTCCGGGCCTGAGAGCATGACCAATAGATCAAAATCTGGATGGAAGCGGTTTGCATAAGGATCAGCGGGTTTTGAAAATCTCGAGAGAATGCCGATGTATTGAGCGTTCTGAGGCAACTTTACCGGATGTGATAATGCCCCTGCCAGGCCACGGTGTGGCTCAAAATCCGGAATCCAGCAAGATTGATATTGGTTAATAAACCAGTAATTTGTTGAATTTAGAATTTTACTGAAGAATTTCAGTTTTGCCGGAACCTGGATATTCAGCTGGTGTGTTATAAATACAGAAGGAACTTCAGCATGCCAGCAACCAAAGCGGTTGTCGGAAATAATTAATGTGGCTCCCGTTTGTGCCACTATTTCCCTCAACTGACGATGTTCCCGCCAGATACCCAAAAGCAGTCCTGGTAAGAGTTTAACCATTTTAAAAGCAATCCGGTTATCCCTGGGATAACGGATGGTATTGCCCGGAAAATCAATAACCGGAACTCCCGGATACTCTTTTTTAATAAATTCCAGTGAGCGTCCGCTGGCGGCAACCACCACCTCAAAACCGAGTGCTGTGAGTTTTGAAATAATCGGAACACAGCGGGTGGCATGGCCAATTCCCCAGTCTAAAGGGCAAACGAGCGCTTTTCCTCTTACTGCCATAATATGGTGTGCTTATTTAGATCAAATTTATGCTAAAATCTCATCCGGTTTTCAGAAAAGTTATTCACACTGCCCAACCTTTTATGAACGAACCCGATTAAGCATAAATTACTACCTCATCTTAACCTTCTCCTCGAGGAGAGGGAATGAGGCTGCATTAAAAGTCCTTTGTGGTGAAATAAAACACTTTTGAGACAACCTACAGGGGATGAGGTATTTAAAGAAAATAACATGTCGGAAGAAAAACTGTTATACCAGATCGGGTTAACGCTGATACCAGGCGTAGGGGATGTGCTGGGCAGAAAACTTGTCTCGCTGTGCGGAAGTGCAGAAGCTGTATTCAGGGAACCAAAGCAACATTTGAAGAAAATGCCCAGGATTGGCGATTTGCTTGCACAGGCAGTTGGTAACAGAGAGATACTCATGCGAGCTGAAAAGGAAGTGTCATTTATCGAACGGTATCATATCACACCACTCTTTTTTCAGGATATAGGATATCCGCATCGCCTGAAGCATTGTTTGGATAGTCCTGTCCTCTTATTTTACAAAGGAACGGCTGATTTGAATTCAACCAGGGTGGTCGGTGTGGTAGGTACGAGGAAGGCAACAGAATATGGAAAAAGCATTACCCGCGAACTGGTGGATGGTCTCGCCCAACAGCAGGTTTTAATTGTAAGTGGCCTCGCTTATGGCATTGACAGTTGCGCACATCGTTTTTCACTTGATTGTGGGTTGAATACTATTGGAGTACTTGGGCATGGTCTTGATACCGTGTACCCATGGCTTCACCGTTCATTGGCTGAGAAAATGCTTACGCAAGGAGGGCTGGTAACAGAATTTCCAAGTAAAACCAAACCCGACCGGTCAAATTTTCCAAAGAGAAACAGGATCATTGCAGGGCTTTGCGATGCTTTGATTGTTATTGAGGCAGGCCGGAAAGGAGGAGCGCTCATCACAGCAGATATAGCCAATTCTTACAACAGGGATGTTTTTGCTGTTCCTGGCCGGGTAACTGATCCGTTTTCAGATGGGACAAACTACCTGATCCGAACAAATCGGGCAGCCCTGATCCAAAAAGCAGACGACATCGAATACCTGATGGGTTGGAAAGAAAATACAAGTTCCATGCGTGCTGTCCAGCGTAAAATTTTCCTTGAAATGACCGCTGAGGAAGAGAAAATTGTTTCAATCCTACAGGAAAACCGTCAATTGGGTATTGATGAAATTTGTATATATATGGAGACTGCAATGAGCAAAGTATCAGCCTCCTTACTCAACCTTGAATTTGAGGGTGTCGTAAAATGTTTGCCCGGAAAGGTTTATTCATTGGTCTGAGATTTCAGGTTTTGTATAGGCTGCCTTTAATCCAAGAATCAAAACAATTATCGTTGACCCGAAAGAAAACAGGCTGAGAAGTTTGAAATCATTCGTCAGCATGCAAAAATTAAATATCCCATGAAAAAAAATAGCTCCAAATAATCCGGTGAGGGTAAATACGATTCTTGCTTTCAGAAATTTTGCCATACCGATAAAAAATCCCATGATGACAGAGAAAATAATGTTGGCAGGCACAAACACAAATGCATAGACTGTTGTGGCAAACAAGGTGAAAATTCCGAAGACGTTGAAAATAAACAGGATAATTGCGATGGTTGAAAAACCAAGGGAAGCCATGATCGAAACTGAAATGGCATCAATTGGCCGGGTAATTTGTTTTTTTGGAATAATAAAATACCAGACAATAATGAATTTGCCCAATTCAGAACTTGCACCGATGGTGATGAAAGAAATGAAGAGTATCCGGTTTAAACTATGAAGGATACTGATACCCATTTTCATGGAAATATATTCTGCCGTCAGAAGTACCAGCACCGCTGCTGTACCTGCCAGATAACTTTGCAACAGCAATTTGTTGAAATCACGACTATGGTACTTCCTCAGGTATAGGTACATGACCAGGGTCAGCAGTGGAGCAACCCCTAACATAAGATACACAACAGGTCTCATCTGCCAGATATTAAAGTGAATTCTCATCCAAATGTAATTAATTTTATACTTTTACAAACATTAATTCAACTATTACACGGTAAATTGGAAGGAATTGTTGTTAAATCTACGGGAAGTTGGATCATCGTGCGTTTGCAGGATGGATCAAGGCTTGATTGCAAGTTGAAGGGGCAGTTCCGCATGCGTGATATAAAACACACCAACCCAGTGGCGATTGGTGATCATGTACATGTTGAGCTCATCCAGGGAGATAGTCATGGTATGATCACGGAAATAGGTGTACGTGAAAATTATATTATCAGGAAAGCAATTAAACTGTCGAAAGTTTCCCACATCATTGCTGCAAATCTTGATCACGCATATTTGATTGCAACGCTTGCACAACCCCGCACATCCAATGGTTTTATCGATCGTTTTCTTGTTACCGCGGCTGCCTATTATATTCCTGCCAGTATTATATTTAACAAGGTTGATCTATACGGTCCCGAGTTGCTGCAGTTGCTTGATGAATTGAGCCTTATCTACGAAAATGCCGGTTATCACTGTTACCGAACATCGGCTCTACGTGGTGACGGCATTGGTGAGATCAGGAAATTGCTGCATGGCAAGGTCAGTCTCTTTTCAGGTCATTCCGGGGCCGGTAAGTCGGCGCTGATTAAGGCGATCGACCCAAATTTGAATCCCCGTGTTGGCGTATTATCCGAAGTACATTTAAAGGGGATGCATACCACAACATTTGCTGAAATGTATGAACTGGCCGAGCAGGGATTCATTGTTGATACACCGGGAATCAAGGAATTTGGCCTGATTGATTTTGAAAAAACCGAAATTCACCGGTGTTTTCCGGAAATGGAGCTTTTGTTGCCCTATTGTCAATATAAAAACTGCTCACATACACATGAACCCGGATGTGCGGTAAAATCAGGCGTTGAAACCGGTTCTGTAAGTAATTTGCGTTATAATTCCTATATTAGCATCCTGAATGATAGCTAAACAATTAATCACCGGTCATGTAATTCCATTAAAAACCACGGATACGGGTTTATTCGCCCTCAGCCAAATGGAAGAGGCACGCCTGTCGCACCTTCCAATTGTTTATGGAACGGAGTTTATTGGCATCATCTCAGATAAGGAAATCCTGTCGGCAGATGATCCCGGGCAAAGCATGGACCAATATAATATTACACTGACCAGGGCGTTTATCACAGAGGATCAGCATATTTATGAAGTTTTAAAAATGATTTCTTCTTTTAACCTCACCATGCTGCCGGTGGTGAGTGATAAAAATTACTATTTGGGTGCAATCATCCTTCCAACGGTGATCAATTCTCTGGCGGAGATGGTTGGAATAAATAATCCCGGCGGTGTCATCGTCTTGGAAATCAATGATAAAGATTATAGCCTGACAGAAATTGTTCAAATTGTTGAATCGAATGATACAAAGATTCTGAGTTGTTTTGTTACCTCTAACCCTGATACCACCAAACTGGAGGTTACAATTAAGGTAAACCGAATGGAAATCGGTCCGTTGCTCCAGGCGTTTTTCAGGTTTAACTATGTCGTAAAAGCATCATGGTCAAAGGAAGATTCTTATAATGAGGGACTTCAGGACCGTTTCGATGCATTGATGAATTATCTGAGCATTTAATCAATGAATCGTTTTTTTTCTTTTGGCTCCATTGTTGCCATTTTTTTATTTTTGATTGCATTCACTCCGGATGTCAGCAATGCAATGATTGCAGATCAGGTTCAGCCGGACTCGATCGGAAAGTTGCCCGATATCTTTATCATTCATCAAATAGAAATAACAGGAAACACCATCACCAAAAAGGGAATTATTCTGCGGGAGCTGAAGTTCAGGGAACACGATACCATTTCACCGGCTCAATTTTCGGAAATGCTGACCATTAGTAAACAGAATATTTTCAATACCCGACTTTTCAATTTTGTCACGATTGATACATCCGTCATGGCCGACCTGCATTCGCTTATCGTTAAAATTGCTCTGGTTGAACGCTGGTACATCTGGCCGATCCCATTTTTTGAAATTTCTGACCGCAACTTCAATGTTTGGTGGGAAACCCGTGACTTCAACCGGCTTACCTATGGCATTGATTTTACTTTTTTTAACGCGCGCGGCAGGAATGAAACACTTAAAATAATGACTCATTTCGGGTATAATCAGAAATTTGGATTTGCTTATAAAATTCCCTATATCAACAGGAAGCAAACGCTTGGAATTGGTTATGGGGCAGCCGCAGAACTGAATCATGAGTTGCCCGTCTATACCATCAACAATAAACCAGTGTATATTCGTAACAATTCTACCTATCTTAAAAAGTTATTCAACGGGCTTGTTGAGTTGAATATCAGACCGGATTTTTTTACTACACATACTTTTCGTGTTGGATATTCGTACTATAATTTTGATTCGGCCATTCGTTCTATCCCGGGATATGCGATGCTGAACCAAAATGTACAACAGTTTTTCAGTTTCAGCTACTTCTACAAGAATGATCATCGTGACGTTCAATTTTATCCATTGAACGGCTATTATCTGGATGTTGAGGTAAGTCATGCCGTCCCTTATGCTACAGCCCATAACAGTTACTTCCGGATAAATGTGCGAAAATACACACAGATATACAACAGGTGGTTTTGTGCATCGGGGTTCACCGGCAAACTCAGTTTCGAAAAATCACAACCCTATTATCTTCAGCGTGGCTTAGGGTATGGACGGGATTTTGTGAGGGGCTACGAATATTATGTAATCGATGGACAACATTTTGCTTTATTGAAAAATAATTTGAAATTCGCATTGCTCCCGCAACGTACTGAGACCATAGGGTTCATAAAAACAACAAAATTCAATACGATCCCGCTGGCCTTGTATTTGAATGCGTTTGTTGATATGGGGTTTGTATATCATTATTCCGGAAATCCTACAGATGTTTATTTTACAAGTAACACGCTGGAAAACAGTTTCTTAATTGGTTATGGAATTGGTGTCGATTTTACAACATACTATGACATTGTAATTCGTGTGGAAGGTTCGATGAATCGTATGAATCAACCAGGTCTCTATTTGCATTTTATCGCGCCGATATAACCCCGTGACGTTTCGGCAATTAAAAATTGCAGTACCTTTGCACGCTGATTTAAAAAATCCCTGAATATCATGAATATTGCCCTGTTTGGTAAAACTGCAACGGATGCAGTCCTCCCTTTTATCCAGGAGTTGGTTGATGTCTTATACAATCTGAATGGGGATACTTTAATATATCAACCTTTTTTTGAAAGCCTCGGTGATAAGATTATCTTCCGCCGAGAGCCTGTGAAATTCACCACCCAGGCAGAGATTGAAAACCGGGTCGATTTTTTATTTTCAATCGGAGGCGATGGGACCATTTTAGATGCTGTTGGCCTTGTCGGGAATTCAGGGATTCCAATCACCGGTATCAACCTGGGCAGACTGGGCTTTTTGTCCAGCATTTCAAAGGAACGCATTATTCCGGCCATAAATGCCATTCAGACCGGTCATTTTCAGATAGAGAAACGGACCTTGTTGAGACTGGATGCTCCGAGGAATTTATTTGGTTTGACCAACTGCGCATTGAATGATCTTACGGTTTATAAACCGAATGTTATGTCGATGCTCACCATCAAGACCTGGATAAATGGTGAATTTCTGAATGCATATTGGGCTGATGGTCTTATTGTTGCCACACCTACCGGTTCAACCGCCTATTCACTGAGTTGTACCGGACCGATTATCACCCCTGATTCTGAAACTTTCCTCATAACACCGATTGCCAGTCATAACCTGACAGTCAGACCTATCATCATCCGGGATGACAGTGAAATAAGGATCCGGGTTGAGGGGAAAAATTCTGAATTCATCGTAAGTCTGGATTCACATTTTGAAAAAGTTGATAATTCAGTTGAATTAATCATTCGCAAGGCAGACTTCAAGATTAACTTGCTCAGGTTGTCGGATAAGGATTTTTTCCAAACCATCCGGGAGAAGCTAAACTGGGGGTTGGATAACCGGAATTAACATAATATTAACAAACAGGCAGCCGTTTTATCAAATAAAATTGTGAACTGTCCGTTATTGTAAGTTGTTGAAAGAAACGATCAAAATAGCATATTCAACGTACATGAATAGATATATGCGAAAACCATATTTTCTGGTAGTCCTTTTTCTTTTCCGTTTTTTTTCGGTTCAGTCCCAGGATTTGGAAGTAGGCGTTGCTGTTGGAGGCTGCTACTATCTTGGCGATCTCAATCCCGGGGTTCATTTTCTTAACACCGATGTTTCATATGGTGTACTTGCGAGATACACCTTGGATACCCGCTGGGCTGTAAAACTTAGCGGCGCCTATGGAACAATCAAGGGTGATGCCTCCTCCGGTACTTTTCTTCCCGACCGGGGATTGTCATTTACCAGCTCATTGACTGATATTGCAGCTGTAGTGGAATTTAATTTCCTGCCATACTTTACAGGAAGCCGAATGAACAGAATATCGCCGTATATTTACGGCGGATTTTCAGCGTTCTTTTTCAACCCCATCAGCAATGGAATTTCATTGCGATCTGTTGGTACAGAAGGACAGAACGTTGGCTATCAGGATCGGAAGCCCTATGGATCTGTAAGTGTTTCAATCCCATTTGGTTTGGGCGCAAAAATAAGCCTGGCTAAACGATTGGGAATACAGGTTTATTGGGAAATGCACAAGACTTTTAATGATTATCTTGATGATGTGAGTACCACATATTATCTTGATGGTCGTAGCATCGCCCCAGGGGATCAAGCGGGTGTTTTATCTGATCCAACACTGAATCATGAACCCGGCATGCAACGGGGTAATGCTTCAAATAAAGATTGGTATGCTTTTTTTGGTATTGCTGTTACATATAAATTCACATTGTTATCGTCAAAAAGATGCCGGGATTTGAAATACTGATTTTCGGATTGTCCTTATGATAGAGATCAAAGATCAAATTGATAAGAATAGGTTGCCGGTTCACATTGCTGTGATCATGGATGGGAATGGCCGTTGGGCTAAAAAGCGCGGTTTTATCCGGACCCTTGGACATGAAAAAGGCGTAGATGCCGTTCGTAATACGGCAGAAGCCGCTGCCGAACTTGGTATCCGTTACCTCACCATGTATGCTTTTTCTACAGAAAACTGGAACCGTCCAAAATACGAAATTGACGCATTGATGCGCATCCTTGTTAATTCACTTCACAAGGAAATGAAAACCCTGATGAAAAACAACATCAGGCTTAAAGCAATAGGTGATTTAAAAAGTCTTCCCGCCAAAAGCTATCGTGAACTGATGAAGTCTATCAGTGAAACGGAAGGTAATACTGGTCTGACGCTCATCCTGGCACTGAGTTATAGTTCCAGGTGGGAACTTGTTGAAGCTGCCCGGGCGATTGCCAGGAAAATTGAATCAAAGGAATTATCCCCTGATCAAATTGACTTGTCAACATTTACTTCATTTCTCGCAACCTCCACCATTCCCGATCCCGAACTTCTTATTCGTACAAGCGGGGAGTATCGCATCAGTAATTTCCTGCTTTGGCAAATTGCCTATGCGGAATTTTATTTCACCAATACACTATGGCCAGATTTTGGTAAAGAAGATTTTTACAAAGCCATTCTTGATTTTCAGGGAAGGGAACGAAGATTTGGGCTTACGAGTGAACAGATTAATGAATTTGAAGGTAAACTACGTAAATAAACCTGAATGAGACTTCGCAACCTGCTGATTACTTTATTTTTATTGCTTATTACCCTGCCTCTTGCTGCCCAGATAAGTCTCGGTGATGGTGTTGTCACGGATTACAACAGCCCCAAAGAATACTATATTGGAGGTATTACGGTTAGCGGTGTAAAATACCTCGATGGAAATGTTTTAATCATGCTCTCCGGGTTGACCGTTGGAGATCAGATAAAAGTTCCGGGTGATAAAATTTCACAATCGATTCGTAAACTTTGGGAACAGGGACTTTTTGAGGATATTAAAGTATCTGTTTCAAAAGTGGTGGACAATCAGATATTCCTTGATTTTAACCTTAAAGAACGTCCCAGACTTTCGAAATTCCAGTTTAATGGGATTAAAAAATCTGATGCTGACGACATCCGGCAAAAAATTCGTTTGGTCAAAGGTGATTACGTTACGGATAACCTGATTATTAAAACCAAGAATATTATTAAGAAGTTTTACAACGACAAGGGCTTCCTGAATACTGAAGTTGATGTTGTTCTGAAAAAAGATAGCGCCACCGCCAATGAAGTTACGATGTATATCAACATCGATAAAAATGCAAAGGTGAAGGTTTATGCCATTGAAATTCACGGAAATAAAAATATTGGCGAAGATGTGATTAAATCATCCTTTAAAAAAACCAAGGAGAAAAGCGTTTTCAATCCGATGAATGACCTTGATAAAGTTGTTTATAACTCTGCTAAGGACGCGGCAACATTGGACTTTGTTGAAATTGGCAATGAACTTGGTCAGCAGGCAAACGATAATATTCGTTTGCGGATTTTTAAATCTTCGAAATTTATTGAAGATGATTACCAGGCCGATAAACAATTGCTCATCGGAAAATACAATTCTCTTGGCTATCGTGATGCCCGTATCCTGAAAGATTCTATCTCGAAAAATCCTGATAACACCATCAACATCGATATCTGGATCGAAGAAGGACCGAAATATTATATACGCAGCATTACCTGGGTGGGTAACACCAAGTATCCATCCAAATATCTTGATCGTATTTTAAAGGTTTCCCGGGGAGATGTTTATGATCAGGCTGCACTGGAAGAGGCGCTTACTTACAATCCAAACGGCGCCGACATCAGGTCGCTTTACATGGACGATGGGTACCTTTTCTTTGATGTTACGCCTGTGGAAACCAGGGTGCAAAACGATTCGATTGATCTTGAAATCCGCATGCATGAAGGCAAACAGGCCACGGTAAACAAGGTAAGCATTAAAGGCAATACAAAAACAAATGACCATGTGGCGCTTCGTGAAGTACAAACCCGCCCTGGTCAATTGTTCAGTCGCGACAGGCTTATCCGGTCGCAGCGGCAATTGGCCCAGCTGAAATATTTTGATGCTGAAAAATTAACACCGAATGTCAACCCGAATCCTGAAGATGGTACCGTGGATATCGGATACGATGTAACCGAAACTTCAGCCGACCAGATCGAGCTTTCCGGAGGATGGGGTTATGGTAGGATTGTTGGTACCCTGGGCCTGTCGTTTAACAATTTTTCGCTTCGGAATATTACGAATCTGAAGGCGTGGAAACCGATTCCTGCCGGGGATGGTCAAAAACTAAGTTTGCGGTTCCAAACATATGGAAAAGGATATTTCAGCTATAGTTTCTCCTTCACCGAACCTTGGTTGGGGGGCAGGAAACCGTTGGCATTGAGTTTATCCTATACCCATTCGAAATACACCAATGGATTGGCAGCCAATGATGTTAGTTTTGCCTATTTTAAAATCGATGGTATTTCCGTTGGGCTTGGCACTCAGTTACGCTGGCCGGATGATTACTTTTCACTCTATCAAAGTCTTAATTACAACAGGTATAATACCTATAACTATTCATCCATTTTTACATTTGGCGGAGGAAATGGTGTATACAATGCCTTTAATTATGGCATTATGCTTTCCCGCAATTCGGTTGACGCCCCTATTTTTGCAAGAAACGGATCTGAGATTACCATCGGGTTGAATGTGACTCCTCCTTATTCTTTGTTCCGTGGCAATGTCGACTATAAAACAATGCCTCCATCCGAACGATACAAATGGGTTGAGTACTACAAGATCAAATTGAAAGCAGCCTGGTACATCAACATGATCGACAAACTGGTGTTGTCTCCCCGCCTCCGTGTTGGGTTCCTGGGGGCTTATAACAAAGATCTCGGTGTGACGCCTTTTGAAAGGTTTTATCTTGGCGGCGACGGCCTATCGGGATATAACAACATGGATGGCCGCGAACTCATTGGTATGCGTGGATATGCGAATAACTCACTTACACCTGGTTACCCAACTACGATCGGCGGTACTGTTTATACACGCTATACATTGGAATTACGCTATCCTATTTCGTTGAATCCAAGCGCTACCATTTATGGGCTGGGTTTTGTTGAGGCAGGAAATGACTGGTTGAAGTGGAGCAGTTTCAACCCTTTCAATGTTTATCGTTCAGTAGGTTTTGGTGTAAGGGTGTTTTTGCCCATGTTTGGACTGTTAGGCCTCGACTGGGGTTATGGTCTTGATGCTGTACCGGGTGTTCCGGGCGCCAATGGAGGGCAATTTCATTTCTCGATTAATTCGTCGATTGATTAGAAAGGGGACAAGTGGACAAGTAGCCAGGTGGACCAATGAAAATAAAGTAGATAGAGTAATTTAAAATTATCAGATATGAAAAAGACAATTTTAGTTTTTACGGCGATCATTTTTATGGCAATGATGGTTCAGGGACAGAAATTTGCCTATGTTGACACCCAGTATATCCTTGACAATATTCCTGAATTTGCAGAGGCTCAGTCTCAGCTTGATGAGATTTCTGTTCAATGGCAGAAGGAAATTGAAACTAAATTTGCTGAGGTTGATAAAATGTACAAAGACTATCAAACCCAGGCAGTTCTTCTTCCCGATGATATGAAGAAGAAAAAGGAGCAGGAAATTGTTGATAAGGAAAAGGATGCGAAGAATTTGCAACGGAACCGTTTTGGCAAGGATGGTGATTTGTTTAAAAAACGCCAGGAACTGGTTAAACCCATCCAGGAAAAAATTTACAATGCCATCCAGGAAATTTCAACCAGCAATAACTACGCTGTTGTTTTTGACAAGGGGGGAAGTTTGACAATGATGTATGCCAATCCAAAATATGATATCAGCGATGAAGTACTTGATAACCTCGGAGCAAACCTGAATAACAGAAAAGGGAAGGGGAAAACGAGTGCACCGCCACCTTCTGGCACCAAAACATCAGGTTCAAAAGATGCACCTGCAGGAGGCACTGAATCCAGAGAGCCTAAGAAATAAAAAAAAATGTTTACTTTTGCATCACCAAATCGTAGTATAAACCATTTAATTATTGAAAATGAAAAAATTAGTTAAGTTCTTTGCCGCTGTTGCATTAATCATTGGTTGTTCATTCGCATCACAAGCGCAAAATCCGGTCAAGATTGGATATATCGATTTCAACACGCTTTTGGCTGCCATGCCTGGCATTGATTCGGTTAAAATCAAACTTCAGACGTATCAGAAAGCCCTTACAGATCAGATGGATGCCATGAAGGCTGAGTTTGAAAGCAAGTATCAGGACTATCAGTCGCAGGCAGCAAGTATGTCGGATCTGATCAAACAGACCAAAGAGAAAGAGTTATCTGATCTCCAGGGCCGTATTGATGCATTTCAACAGAAAGCAAGCCAGGATTTACAGTCAAAACAACAGGAATTGGTAGCCCCGTTTATTGAGAAAGCTAAAGTGGCGATTAAAGAAGTAGCCAAGGAGAATAAATTCACCTATATTTTAAATGCCATTGAAGATGTGGTTATTTATAAAGATGAAACAGATGATGTGATGTCACTGGTTAAAAAGAAACTGGCAATTCAATAACAACCCCGAATTTCATAAAAAAACCGGCATCTTGTAAGGTGCCGGTTTTTTTATTATTAATATCTCAACAATTCTGCTTTTACTTTTTCTTTTGTCATTTGCCATTTGCATTTTGCATTTTGACATTTCAACCTTACCAGCTTCCTCCGGCGCCACCACCTCCAAAACTTCCTCCGCCAAAACCTCCGAAGCCTCCGCCACCTCCTCCGCCAAAACCTCCGCTACCTGAGCTAAAGTCGTTCCACGATCCGCTATGGCCGCGACCCATTGAGCCAAGCAGCCAGAAGGCGGTCCAGAATGGGATGCTTTTACCAACCGACATGCCCTGAGCACGGCTGCCGCGGATCAGCATAAATACAACACCAATGATGATAATAGGAATCAACAGTCCGAAGGGACTGGATTTTTTACTGGTTCTCTTATTGTATTGGTCTGCGGTATATTCCCCTTTGGCCAATGAAATCATGGTAGATGTGGCAGATTCAATGCCAGCGTAGTAATTGCCGTTTTTAAAATTAGGGAGCATCTCATTTTCGTAGATACGCTTTGCCAGCGCATCGGGGATGACTCCCTCAAGTCCATAACCCGTTTGAATGCAGGCTTCTCCTTTCTCATTGGGGTATTTAGGTTTTACCAGAAGTACAGCGCCATTATTTTTTCCTTTTTGCCCTACTCCCCACCTTTCTCCGATCAATCTTGCAAACTCATTTTTATCATACCCGTTCAATGATTTAACGAGTACCACCACAATTTGCGTGGAGGTTGAGTCGTTGAACATGACCAGTTTCCGTTCAAGGCTCTGGACTTCATCACCAGTTAAAACTCCGGCGAAATCATTTACCAACCTTGGTGGTTCGGGCCTGGCGGGAATCTCCTGCCCCGAAACGGACGAAAATCCCAACAGGCCGGAAACCCACAATAAAAAAATAAATAATTCTCTAAACCTTTTCATAACTTTCATTTCCCATTAACACATCCGCAATTTCCACATCATCACATCATCACATTAGCCCATTAGCCCATCAGGACATCGGCACATCAGCACATCAGCACATCAGCACATTATCAATCCTTCCCGAACGAAATATCATCTGGTAACTCATTTACATCGTTCTGTTGGTGGGGAAAATGTTTCTTCAGATGAAGTCCGGTAGATGTTATTGCTTCCACCAGACCGTCGGTGAAACGATTTTCCCGGAAGTGGTTCAGCATGTTTGCCTTGATATCATTCCAGTAGTTTTCCGGAACCACTTTGTGAATTCCGCTGTCGCCAAGAATGGCAAACCTGCGGTTTTTTACTGCAAGGTAAATAAGTACACCATTTCTGAGTGCCGTTTTATTCATCCCCAGTTGCTGAAATATAAATGCAGCTCTGTCCATCACATCACCTGAAACATTATTCTCAATGTGAACGCGAATTTCACCGGAGGTATCCAATTCGGCATTCATGATGGCCTGTTTGATGTCCTCTTGTTCCTGCTTTGAAAAAAAATCTTTTGCAGCAATACCCATAGGTTTTGTTCTAAAATTGTTGTTCAATTAATTTAAACCTGGTTCTGTTGTTCGTTAAAATTGAACTTCAGGGGCTTTTTCTGCTCCGGCCTGAGCCTGGAAATATGCTTTTTTCTGGAATCCGAGCATTCCTGCAAACATGCTGTTGGGGAATTTACGGAGGTAAGTGTTGTAATCCTGTGCTGATTCATTGAATTTCATACGTTCCACCGTAATTCGGTTCTCTGTGCCTTCCAACTGAGCCTGAAGCTCTGAAAAATTCTGGGTGGCTTTCAGTTCCGGGTATTTTTCAACGACAACCATCAGTCTTCCAAGAGCAGAACTTACTCCATTCTGTGCTTCCTGGAACTTTTGCAGTGATCCTTCATCCAGGTTTTTGGGGTTGACCTGAACGCTGGTCGCTTTGGCACGCGCTTCGATTACAGCCGTAAGCGTTTGCTGTTCGAATTTTGCAACTCCTTTAACGGTGTTCACCAGATTGGGGATCAGATCGAGCCTCCGCTGATAAACATTTTCAACTTGCCCCCAGGCTTTATTAACACCTTCTTCCTTGGTGACCAAATTATTGTTGATGCCGGTTGCCCATGCTACGAGAAGCAGAACGACGCCGACGATCACAATCAAAACAATCCAACCTTTACTTAATTTCATGATACAAAGATTTATGGTTAATATTGGCTAAATTACAATTAAAAAAAGTCAAAATGCAAATTGCAAAAGTCAAAAGTCAAATGTAAAAACGCATATTAGACACCTTTTATGTCAATAGTTACATCATTTAACATTTGACTTTTGCATTTTGACTTTTGCATTTTACAACTATGACATCTGTTCGGTGCTTCGCTTGATAAATTCGGCGAGATCTTTGCCCTTCAGCATGTTCTGTGCAAGCAGGGCAAGGTCGAACAAATGCTTGATGGTCCTTGTTTGTTTGTCGCCGTCAGGTTCTGTTAAAAGCTTTCCAACCAATGGATTATTTGAATTTACCACCATATTGTAGTTTTCCGGCATTTCTCCCATAAAACCATAACCACCGCCACCACCAAGAGCCGACATATCTTTCATACGCCGCATGAATTCATTCTGCGTAATTAAAAGAGGAGATTCTTTCTCGCTTAAACTTTCAAATACAATGGTGAATTTTTTACCATCAATTTGTTGCTCAAACAGTTCTTTAAGTGCTTTCTGCTGATCATCATTGAGTTTGGAAGGAAGGGCATCCTCCTTTTTAATCAGTTTTTCTACCGTATCGGCATCAACACGCGTGAACCGTGTTTTTTCCAATTTTTGCTCCAAAGTGTTGATGAAGTGTGCTTCCAAAACTCCATCCATCAACAGCACATCATATCCCCTGGCTTTTACCGATTCGATAAAACTGTACTGTTCATGCTGGTTGGTAGCGTAAAGAAAGATAAGCTGTCCATCTTTGTCTTTTTGGGCAGGCTTAACGAAGTTTTCATATTCTTCGAAAGTGAAATATTTGCTGTCAACATTTTTCAATAAACAGAATTTTTTCGCCCGGTCGTAGAATTCAGGCTGGGAGATGATACCGTATTCAATAAATACCTTAATATCGTCCCATTTGGTTTCAAACTCCGGACGGGTTTCCTTGAACAAAGATTCCAGCTTATCGGCAACTTTCTTGGTAATATGGTTGGATATCTTTTTTACATTCGGATCACTTTGCAGATAGCTTCGCGAAACATTCAGCGGGATATCCGGTGAATCGATAACCCCATGCAACAATGTCAGGAAGTCAGGAACAATACCTTCAACCGAATCGGTCACAAAAACCTGGTTGCAATATAATTGGATTTTATCTTTCTGAACCTCCAGGTTTTTCTTAACTTTTGGGAAATAAAGAATTCCGGTCAGGTTAAAAGGATAATCAACATTGAGATGAATCCAGAACAGCGGCTCGTCAAAGGAGTATGGATACAGTTCCCTGTAAAAGTTCTTATAATCCTCGTCTTTCAGATCAACAGGTTTCTTTTTCCAGATAGGATCGGTGTTGTTGATAATGCGTGGTTTTTCCACTTCCACCCGCTTATCATTCCCATCTTTGTCTTTCTCCCCTTCAACAGTCTCCCAGGTTTTTTCAGTTCCAAACTGAATGGGTACCGGAAGGAATTTGCAATATTTTTTCAGAATGCCAAGAAGCGTTTGCTCTTCAAGGTAATCTTTGGAATCGCTGGCAATATGCAGAATGACCTCTGTACCGCGATCACTTTTATCGCATTCGTCCATGGTATAGTCAGGACTTCCATCACATTCCCAGTGAACACCTGCTGTTTCACCTTTTTTCTGATAGGTCTTGGTGAAAATATCCACCTTGTCAGAAACCATGAAACTGGAGTAAAATCCTAATCCGAAATGACCAATGATGGCATTCATTTCTGATTCTGACTTGGTTTTAAATTTTTTAATAAACTCTTCGGCGCTTGAAAAAGCAATCTGGTTGATATATTTATCCACTTCATCTGATGTCATCCCGATTCCTTTGTCTTTGATCGAGATGGTTTTCTTCTTTTTATTCAGGGTTACTTCAATAGTCAGATCACTGATGTCGCCATTGTATTTTCCAAGCGCAGCCAGTGTTTTTAGCTTTTGGGTGGCATCTACGGCATTGGAAATTAATTCACGCAGGAATATTTCATGCTCCGAATAGAGGAATTTTTTGATAATCGGAAAGATGTTCTCCGTCTGAACGTTTATTTTACCTTTTTGCATAGTGATTACATTTTTTGGTTGTTGAGAGCGTATTTGTCAAAGGTAATGCCACGACATTGCGGCTGACAAAATGGCAAAGATGAAGGTGTATGATTTTTTTTTCAATTTGCTGTTCCGATAAGGAAAATTCCTAACTTTACAAGGTATTTCGACCTGAATTACTAACTACAGACAAGGCATTCTTTGTCTCCAAAAACTACTGATATGAGCACGATTGATTGGAAAAACCTACCGTTCGGGTACTTTAAAACAGATTACAATGTTCGTTGTTATTACAAAGACGGAAAATGGGGAGAATTGGAAGTAACCGATTCTGAAACCATTACCATGCACATGGCTGCTACCTGTCTTCACTATGGACAAGAGGCGTTTGAAGGCATGAAAGCCTTTACCGGTAAAGATGGCAAAATCAGGATTTTCCGGTTGGAGGAAAATGCCAAACGCATGATCAGATCTGCTCAGGGAGTCATGATGGCTGAAGTTCCGGTTGAGTTATTTACGAAGGTCGTTCTTAAAGCAGTTCAATTGAACCTTAAATATGTGCCACCTTTCGGAGAAGGCGCTTCACTTTATATCCGGCCATTGTTGATTGGTACAGGGGCCCAGGTGGGAGTGAGCCCTGCAAAGGAATATATGTTCATGGTATTTGTCGGCCCGGTAGGTCCATACTTTAAAGAAGGTTTTAATCCGGTGAAAATGCAGATCGTTCGTGATTTTGATCGCGCTGCACCCCTGGGAACCGGCCACATTAAAGTGGGTGGAAACTATGCAGCCAGTCTTCGTGCCGGTCAGCGTGCCCATCAGGATGGATTTGCTTCCTGCATTTTTCTGGATGCCCGGGAGAAAAAATATATTGATGAAGCCGGCCCTGCCAATTTCTTTGGAATAAAAGACAATACTTATATAACCCCTGACTCTTCATCTATTCTTCCATCCATCACCAACATGTCACTGCGTGTTCTGGCAGCAGAGATGGGAATGAAAGTTGAACAGCGTCATGTTCCTGTGGAAGAGTTGGAAGAATTTGAGGAAGTGGGCGCCTGTGGTACGGCTGCCGTGATTTCCCCCATTTGCATGATTCATGACCGCGACACCGGGAAAGAGTACAGGTATTGTAAAAATGGCCAGGTTGGAACCGTTTCCCAAAAACTTTACAGCAAACTCAAGGGGATCCAGGAAGGAATTGAGCCGGACACCCATGGCTGGATCACGATTATTGAATAGCTGTAACCTGCTGTTTTAGCACAACTCAAGGATTGCAGCCATTTCCTGCTGCATTTTTAATGCTTCTTCCCTGGCCTTGACAGCAAAGTCTTTGCTACCGGAGGCATAAATAATATTGCGAGAAGAATTGACGATAAGCCCGCAATCTTTTGTGAGGCCATATTTCGCCACTTCCTGCAAACTGCCGCCCTGAGCGCCAACGCCCGGAACAAGCAGGAAATGGTCCGGGATGATTTTTCTGATGTCGCCGAGCATCTCTGCCTGGGTGGCTCCAACCACATACATCATATTTTCATTGCTTCCCCAACGTTGCGATTTTGTCAGTACCTGTTCAAAAAGGCGTTGGTTTTCATCTTTGAAAAACTGGAAATCGGCTGCTCCTTTGTTTGATGTCAGTGCAAGCACAATAATCCATTTTCCGGGGTATGAAAGGAATGGTTTCACGGAATCTTCGCCCATGTATGGTGCAACAGTCACAGCATCAAAATTCATCCCTGATGATGACGGATCAAACATGGCCCGGGCGTATTGTTGCGAGGTGTTGCCGATGTCGCCTCGTTTGGCATCAGCGATGGAAAATACCTGATTGGGATATGCTGTATTAATGTATTGGATGGTTCTGGTCAGACTTTGCCATCCCTTCGTGCCATAACACTCATAAAAGGCGAAATTGGGCTTGTAGGCAATGCAAAGATCGTGAGTGGCATCAATAATCGCCTTATTAAACTCGAAAATCGGATCTTCCATTTCCAACAGGTGTTGTGGGATCTTCGACAGGTCGGTATCCAGACCGATGCAGAGAAAAGATTTTTTACTGAAAATAAGGTTTATAAGTTCCAGGCGATTCATGGATTTACGATTTTTAATTTACGAAAAAATAAAAAATAAAAAATCACAATAAAAAAATCTTACATCCCATCATGCAATCAGCACATTAGCACATCAGCACATTAGCACATCAGCACATTAGCACATCAGCACATCAGCACATCAATTCGTCCCGGCTTCCTTGAGTCTTTCTGCATTTTCAGCAAGCTGTAATGCTTCGATCAATGGTTCAACTTCCCCATCAAGCACTACCGGCAGATTATAGAGCGTCATATTGATACGGTGGTCAGTTACGCGGCTTTGCGGGTAGTTATAAGTCCGAATCTTTGCTGAACGGTCGCCGGTGGAGACCATGGTTTTACGTTTTTTTGAAATTTCATCCAGATATTTCTGATGTTCCAGTTCATATAGCCGGGTCCGCAACACTTTCATTGCTTTCTCGAAATTTTTGATCTGTGATTTTTCATCCTGACAGGATACCACAATATTTGATGGAATGTGGGTGAGCCTGATAGCAGAGTAGGTCG
>JBAXFM010000019.1:0-31880 GCA_037139855.1 Bacteroidota bacterium | reverse complement strand
TCACCGGGGTGAGGGTAATTCCTTTTTTGAAAAATTCATTTTCGTGGTTGAACCTGTTGATTTCTTTCCTTCGGAGATGGTAACCGGATGTTTCAGTCAGGTTATCGTACATCCTGAAAAGGTGGTTATTTGCCACCTTTTCGCCGTAGGGCGTCAGGTTATGTTCCGCAGTGCGGTAAAAGTTCAGGAACCGGATTTCGGCTGCATCCTTCTGGAGGAACCGTGCGATCCGGTCAATGGCGTTTTCGATAACAGCCATCCCCTGTGGACCGCCAAAGCCCCTGAATGCTGTATTGGAAGGAAGATTGGTCTTCCATGTCCTGCCGGTGATTGAAACATTGGGCAGGTAATAGGCATTGTCTGCATGCAACATGGCCCGCTCCAGTATGGCCCTCGTCAGATCCGAAGAGGAACCAGCATCGGCATTCAAGACAACCTTGTAGGCCAGTATCAGCCCCTTGTCATCAAACCCGATTTCATAGCTGGAAAGAAAGCGGTGCCGTTTGCCGGTCATGATCTGGTCGTCGTCGCGAAACAAGTGAATTTTTACAGGGCGTTTTGTAGCATTTGCCAGCAATGCAGCCCAGGCTGCCACATGATTACCCTGCGTCTCTTTTCCTCCAAATGCACCGCCAATTCGTTTGACCTCCACCTCCACTCCGTTTTTTTGAATGCCGAGTACTTCCGCCACAATGGCCTGGGTTTCGGAGGGATTCTGGCTTGCTGCATGCATCATCATATTTCTGCCTTCCCCCGGAATGGCCAGTGCAGTCTGGGTTTCTAGATACCAGTGTTCCTGCGCCCCGGTTCTCAGTTCACCTTTGATCACATGTGGTGCATTTTGAAGGGCAGTCTCCGGATCGCCGCGTTCAATTTTCCGGTCAGGGGCAAGAATGTTGTTTGCGGTTATGGCCATATCGATATCCAGGATCGCAGGAAGTGGCTCATAATGAATTTTAATCAGTTTTTCAGCTTCCAGGGCAGCTTCTTCAGTTTCCGCGGCGATCAGGGCAATGGCCTGTCCGATAAAAACAACTTCCTTATCAGCCATGCAGGGTTCATCATGAATCACCGGACCCATTTGGTTTTCCCCTGGAATATCTTTTGCCGTAAATACACAATGCACGCCAGGCAGGATCAGGGCCTCTGAAATATCAATCTGCCTGATAAAAGCATGGGCTTGTTTGCTGTACACCACTTTCCCAAACAGCAATTGATTGTTCATCGGCATATCTTCAATGAAGACAGACTCACCGGTCACATGTTTTTCAGCGCTTTCATGAGGGCTGCGATTCATCACCCTGACGGGGTCCATCACCCTGACTGGGTTCACTACCCTGACGGGGAGGGATGTGGTTTCATTGAAAAATTTCATCAGTAAATTCCTGCCAGCGCTTCTTCTGTATGAAGCATTGGCCCTGGCATCGGAGATGGGATTAAATTCCTGACTAAAAACATCCATGGCCAATAAAACAATGTTGCGATCCCATCTGTTTCCCATCAGAAAATTCTCCGTGTTTACTGCACGTTTTGGCATTGCAGCCAATCCGCCGAAAGCAAGAATGATTTCATCCACCATTCCATGTTGGATCCTGAGCCGGAAAGCAGCGCTGACAGTGGAAATGTCCATATCTCTTCTCCTGGAAACCTTGTATGCTTCAACAATGGTATCCGGATCTTTTTTTGGAATAATAATTTCGATAATCAGTTCATCATCTCGAAGGTTGGTTTTCCGATACCCGGAAATAAAATCCTCAATCATCAACACCCGTTCTACATTCATCGACCGTATCCTGATTTTGGCCCGACAGGCGATCAGCAATGGCAGCGTATCGCCAATGGGGGAGGCGGAGCAAACATTTCCACCAATCGTTGCAACGTTCCGGATCTGCAAAGAACCAAAAACCTTGAGTAGATCATACAATGAGAGTAGTCTGAATTTGGAAAATAATTTTAAATGCTCCATCGTAAGACCAGCACCGATGGTATATTGATCTTCATCCTCCAGGCCATGTTTAAGTTCATCGACATCAGACAAGTCAATGATTTCGTAAAGCAACTCCTTTTTCTTTGTCTGGCGCAGCGCCACATCGGTTGATCCATTAACGATAATGGCAGAAGGATGTTGGTGTCGGAGCTTTAGCGACTCAGCAATGGTGAATGGTTTATAATAATTTTGTTGCTTTGTTATGATTTCAATTGTTTCTTTCTCCTGGCTGATTTCGGTTAACAGTTCGATAATCTTTGGTTCTTTCTTCGAAAAATGGTCCTCTGAAGTTTCCTTGCCAAGCCGTTCAGCTGCGTTAAGAATTGATTGATAGCCGGTGCACCGGCACAAATTTCCGGTCAGGGCGTCTTCGATGGTTTCACGCGATGGATTCAGGTGGTTTTTAAACAATCCGAAAAGCGACATGACCACGCCGGGGGTACAATATCCGCACTGACTACCATTTGTTTCCACCAGCATCTCCTGCACCGGATGAAGCGTTTTTATATTTCCTTGATAAAAGGCAAGGTTTTCAACCGTGATGAGTTGTTTTCCATGGATCATCGGCAGAAAAACCAGGCAGGAATCAACGGTTCGGTAAACAAGTTTACCTTGATTGTTTAACCCGGCAATCACAACGGTACAAGCCCCACAATCTCCTTCAGCGCAACCTTCTTTAACCCCCTTGTGAGCAGGGAGGGAGCGAAGATAATTTAACACAGTGGTGGTCGGCTTTAAACCGGTTGCCACGGAAAAAGCAACTTCCATCACTCGATCATCAAGAATAAACCGGATGGTATTTTTCATGCTGAATTTCTTACATCAATCAGTTTTGCCAGAATACTGATGGCGATCTCCTGAGGTGTTTCTGCTTTAAATTTTATGCCGATGGGCATATCAATATTTTCGAGTTCTTCCTGCAACAGGATCTTCTCCTCCAGAAATCGTTTTTTCAGTAAATCAACCTTTCTGGTGCTCCCGATCATTCCGATGTAAGCGTTTGGCTTTCGGGCCACCGCAGCCAGGATATCCTCGTCAAAAATATGCTTGGGTGTTACGATGACAACGTAGGTGTTTTTGTCAAAAAATGTTTCCTCAATGGCCTGAAAATAATCTTTGTTCAGCAGGTTACATCCGGTAAATGCATCATCCTGGAAAATGCCTTCCCGCGGATCAAACACGGTGACAGAAAAACCCAGTTCACGGGCAAATCCAGCCAGGGATTTTCCAATATGTCCGGCCCCGAAAATGAACAATTTCTGAATTGGATTGAGCGGTTCAAGGTACACCTCCATGGTGCCGCCACAATGCATGCCCAGGTCCTTGCCGAGGTTGAATGAAACTTTGGCTGGCTTCCCAAGCGTTATTTGTTTTACAGCCATCTCTGCCACTTCTCGTTCAATGCTTCCTCCCCCGATGCTTCCATAAATGGAGCCATCGGCATATACAATCATTTTAGCGCCCTGTTTTCTCGGTGTGGATCCCTGCGTGTCAATGACAATACACAAAACAGCGGGTTGTTGTCCATGAATGATTTCTTCTGTTTTCTCAAAAATTCGTTGCATTAGATCTTTGGTTTGGGGGATCGATAGGATCAGTGCTTGTAAAATTACAATTTTTCAACCAAACAGATACCAAATCTCAAAAAGTTCAGCCGACGAAATTGCCGTTTCGTTTCATATGAATGAATCGTCGATAATCATCGGGGGTGTTGATATTCCACAGAATCCGTTCATTGGGATATGTAACCTCAACCCGGTGAAAACAGTGTAGGGCCTGGCGGAAATCTGGTAAATCCGGTTGAGATCGAAGAAACTCAACAATTTTACTCCCCAGCAGGATGGGGTGCCCGCCCTGCCCGTTGAACATTGGAACAGCATAGCTGTCTTGATTTGCCGAATCAAGAAGAATGTCAAGTAAGCCGGTTTCAAGGAACGGATTGTCAATATTCTGGATAAAACAGGCATAGCCTTCAGGAATCTGGTTTAATCCAAGATGAATGGACCAGGAACGACCTTTTCCCGGATGGTGGTTCACAATAATCTTCAGGTTTTCAGTATGAAACGGTGTGGAATCAAACTGTTCATTCACAACCAGGATGACCGGGTTACATCCATATGAACTGAAACAATTCAACAGATGTCCGGTAAAGGTAATCCCGTTTGCATTGGTCAGCAATGCCTTATCGATGCCCATGCGACCTGAACTTCCTGCTGCCGGGACTACTACACCAAATGACTGGTTCATCTGTTTTTTTGGCAATATTATTAAAAAATCGAACCATTTTAATCTTTCGGTTTCGTTGGAGGAAAAAAATCATTAATCTATGATTTTTTTCCTTGACATTTGCCGTTTAATTACCTATATTTAGCCATTCAAACTGACATTGAACTATCCATTTTTTATTAAAATTCACAGCCATGAAAACCTGGTCCTTCATTGTTCTTTTTATACTGATGTTCCATTCAAATTTCTTCCAGCTTTCCGCGCAGGTGAGCATCAATACCGATGGTACCTCCCCGGATAGTTCGGCCATGCTGGATGTGAAGAGTACCACCAAAGGCATGTTAGTTCCACGGCTTACCTCTGCTCAGCGAACCGCGGTCTTGAACCCTGCGCCAGGTTTGCTGGTTTATGACACCTCTACCCAAAGTTTCTGGTTTTTTAAATCCGGGGGGTGGACGGAATTGGTTGGAGGAGGCGGAGGCGGTTCAGCCAGTGCAATTCATGATGCCAACAACGATACGAAAGTGCAAACCGAAAAATATCCGAATGAGGATAGGATAAGGTTCGATCTGGGTGGGACAGAACGAATGGTTTTCTATCCAAACCGTCTGGATCTGCTGCATACAAATTATAACCTGTTTGTTGGCAATAATACCGGAGTGGGAACAACCGGAACCCACAATACCGGGATGGGAACGAATGTGCTTTTTTCTAATACAATTGGAACTGAAAATACTGGTTCAGGATACGGATCGCTTTATTACAACACCGGGGACTATAATACAGCTTTCGGCTCTCAGACACTCTATTACAATGCAGGTGGATATGAAAATACTGCACATGGCTACCTCGCGTTAAATTCAAATATCGATGGAAGTTATAACACAGGGATCGGAAGTTATGCACTTAATGCAAATACCTCTGGAAACAGGAATACCGCTGTTGGTGAAGGGGCTCTCTGGACCTCAGGAGGCTCAAACAATACTGCGGTTGGCTTCCGGGCAGGAATTGGAGCTGGCTCGGGAAATGTATTTCTGGGGTACCTTGCCGGGAACTTTGAATCCGGATCCGACAAACTTTACATCGATAATTCCGAAACCTCATCTCCGCTGATTTGGGGAGATTTCAGTTCAAATATTCTGAATATCAATGGTAAACTTGGGGTTGGAACCATTTACCCGTTAAATAAATTGCATGTTGTTGCGCTATCCAATCCGCTCAGGCTGGAAGGACTGCAGAATACATCGCAGCTGACATTCCTTGTTACCGACGAAAATGGCGTAATTTCAAAACGGCCCAATGCGGGTCCTTCGATCATGGACGAAGACAGGGATACGAAAATCCAAACCGAAAAGAATCCTGATGAAGACATCATCCGTTTCGACCTGTCCGGAACCGAAAAGATGGCCCTGTTTGGCGACCGTCTGACGTTGAACGGGAAAATGGGCATCGGGACTGCCAATCCGCTAAACCAGCTGCATATAGTGGCTACGTCGGATCCGCTTCGGCTCGAAGGGTTGCAAACTTCATCGGATTCATATTTCCTGGTGGTAGACAATTATGGCGTGATCACCAAACGCCCCGAGGGAGGTGTCGGAATGGGTTGGGAACTGGTAGGAAACTCCGGGTTGGGTTCCCCTGCAAATTTTTTAGGCACCACCGACAGCGCGTCGTTGAATTTCAGGGTTAATAATCAGAAAGCCGGATCAATAGATATCGATGCCAAGAATACTTCATTTGGTTACCAGTCACTTTTTTCAAACCTGACAGGGAGTTCGAATGTAGCCATCGGCAATAAGGCAGGTTATTACGAAACCGGCAGCAACCGGTTTTATGTTGATAATACTTTAAGGGGAAACTTACAGGATGGGCGGGATAAATCATTGATATATGGAGAGTTCGCTACAGATCCAACAAATCAGAAACTTGCCTTCAATGCAAATGTCGGAATAGGCACTTCGACTCCATTTGAAAAACTGGAGTTGAAAAACGGCAACCTGCTCCTTTCCAATTCCGGAACTGCTTCTGAAATCCGTTTTTCTGAACCAACGGCAGGAGGGATGAATTATTCAGCCATCAGGGCTCAGACCCAAAGTGAGGATATCACCTATACCCTGCCGTTAACCCCTGCAACAGCCGGACAGGTGCTGAGCAACGACGGCACAGGCATATTAAACTGGATCACCTTGCATCCCAACAGTTTAATTGAGGATGCAGACCATGACACGAAGGTAAACACTGAAAAGAACGTGGATGAGGATAAGATACGATTTGACCTGGGTGGCACCGAACAATGGGTCATGACAAATGCGCGCCTTGAACCTAAAAATTCGGGATATTCTGTTTTCATTGGCGACAGTGCCGGGTATAACGACGATGCGATCAGCAACTACAATGTTTTTATCGGAACCCGTGCAGGAAGAAAAAACACAACAGGATCTTTTAATACGGCCAGTGGTACAAATGCCCTTTTTTCAAATGTTGCCAACAGCCGAAGCACCGCCATCGGATATAATGCCATGTATAATGCCGACAGCAGAACATCCGGAACAGATACCTATAACACGGCCCTCGGATATGAAGCATTGAAAGGGAGTAACTCCCCGGCCAACAATACCGGTCGGTACAATACTGCAGTGGGGGACCAGGCGCTCTATTCCAATACAACCGGGTCCAACAATACTGTTAGTGGCAAACAGGCGATGTATCTCAATTCCATGGGTTCCGGCAATACGGCAATGGGCAGGGAAGCAATGTATTTTAATACATCTGGTTCCGCCAATACTGCTGTTGGATTAAGTGCATTAAATTACAGTAGTTCCGGTTCGTTTAATACAGCCATCGGTTATACATCATTGTATAACACTACATCGGGGAGTTACAACGTTGCGAATGGATTCGGCGCCTTGTATAGCAACCATGCGAACAGCAGGAGTACAGCTATCGGATTCAATGCCATGTTTAATGCAGACAATGATGTATCAGGCAAAGAAACTTACAACACCGCTGTTGGATATGAAGCCTTGAAAGGAGGGCCAACAGCTGCTGAAAATACCGGGGAGTCCAATACCGCAATCGGTGACCAGGCTTTGTTTTTAAACACAATAGGTTCTTCCAACACCGGCAGCGGTGCAAAGGCCTTGTTAAGTAATACCGCGGGTTCTTACAATACCGCTACCGGAATGCTGGCATCTAATTCTAACACTTTAGGAAGTTACAACACAGCAACCGGGGCAAAATCCTTAGCCAACAACACCACTGGCAATTACAACACTGCAAACGGGGGATTGGCAATGGGGGGCAACACCACCGGGTCATTTAATATTGCCATAGGATTAAATGCGTTTTACTCTAGTATTGCAAACAGCAGAAACACAGTCGTTGGGTGTAATGCAATGTACTATGCAGACAACAGATCTGCAGGAAGAGATACCTATAACACAGCGCTGGGATATGAAGCATTGAAAGGAAGTTTAATCCCGGCAAATAACACGGGTCAGTACAATACTGCTACAGGAGACCAGGCAATGTCTTTAAATACCTCCGGATATAGCAATACTGCAACCGGGGCCGGCAGCTTATACCACAACACTGAGGGATATTACAATACGGCATACGGGCAGAATGCCCTCCATATTAACACGACAGGACATTCAAATATCGGGATAGGGATCGAGGCACTTTTTCGTAACAGCACAAAAAGTGACTTGGTGGCAATCGGAGATTCGGCCTTGTATAACAACGGAATTGGTGCAAATTCTCCGGTTGAGTCCGTCCACAACAATGCATTGGGTTCCAAGGCACTTTACAGTAATCAGACCGGTGCTGAAAATACGGCCATGGGATTTGAATCTCTTTATTCAAATATTTCCGGGAATGACAATACCGCTTTCGGGAGTTCCACCCTTCACCAAAACACCGGTAATGGCAATACAGCCTTTGGTTCTGCAGCCCTCAAAGTTAACAGCACCGGGACACAAAATGTGGCCGTTGGAAAAGGACCCCTCGTATTCAGTACTGAGGGAACCAATAACGTAGCAATTGGAACGTATGCACTTGGATTGAATACAACCGGGAATTATAACATCGGTATAGGAACAAATGCAGGGATAACGAACATGACAGGATACGGCAATATTTCCATAGGGCTGAACAGCGGACCGACAAATTTAAATTTGGATAATACGATTGCGATCGGTCATAATGTATCAGTTGACTATTCCAATCGGATTGTAATCGGGAATGATGAAAATGCCGGATTCTATTCCATGGCGATCTATAAATATGTAACCAGCAATGTACTGCCAAACGTCTATATCGAAGCCAATGGGAACCTGGAACGGATTTGCAATACTTGTTTCGATAAAATGAATATTCAAAACCTTGAATCATCTACATTTGACCTGTTTGCATTGCGCCCGGTCTCTTTTCAGTACAATGCACCGGGATCGGGTACGCATTTCGGATTGTTAGCGGATGAAGTGGCCAGGGTAGTGCCAGACCTTGTGATTTATCAGCCTGAAAAGGAGGTTATTAAGGGAAGCCAGCGTGAAACCCCTGTACCTGCAGAGGTTAACTACCAGGAACTCACTGTTCTTCTGCTGAAAGAAATTCAGCAATACGAACTCAGGTTGAAGGTACAGGAGGAAAAGACCATGCCGGAGACAGAAAAAGGCTCTGATGCGCAATCGAAGATCAATGATGACCTGAATAGTAAGATGGCACAACTTGAGAAGTCGAATGCCATTCTTCAGCAACAAAACTCAGAGATACTGAAACGACTGGCGGAACTGGAGAAAAAATGATTTCAATTTCTTTCAGAATCCTGACCACCAGGAAAACTACTTTTTCCCCTGAAATAATTTGAAATCTTCTTCAAGTTTGGCTGCCCTTACTGTCAGTGCCTGATTCAGGAGGTCAGCCTCGCGTTTTAATGCGTTTAACTTGTCCTCCAGTCCTTTAGCAGAGAATGACTGTTCTTCTCTGAGTTTACTGATCTCCGGGAGCAGAGCGTTTAGCTTTACTTCAACCCCGGCATCACCCTCTTTCATAATTGTCTCCAGTTTTTGGCATTGTGCATCAAGGGCGATATATCCCGATGAAATCTTATGCTCCAGCTCAGTAGAAAATGAATGCAGCGCTTCTCTCATGCTTTGCAAGTCGCCCTGCAAATTCTTCACTTCCCTGTCCAAGCGGTCATTGGTTAGTTTATCGAGATCTAAAATAGTCTGATGATTCGTGTCAGCTCGTTTTTTGAACTGGAAAATCATTGCCAGGATAACGAAAAACAGCATTAGAATGATGACGAAAAGTATGACCAGAAACCTGCGGGAAGGCAATTTCTGATTATCAAACTGTTCTTTAAGGTTATTTACCCTTTCATTTGTTTTTGCAAGCGAATCGCTGCCAGAGGATAATTGTACCGCATTCATTTCCAATGAAAGTTTGATGCTGTCAAGCGCATTAGCAATTTTCGCATCTACCTTTTTGATTTCAATCAATTGTTTTCGGGAGGTGCTGATTCCTTCATAGATCTTCTTTTTTTCTGCCTGGAAATCCTTTTGCTGTAGGTAATCCGTGGTTTGTGCTCCTGCCTGTGAGGCTAAGAACACCATGGTTAAAATCGTCAGTAGCTGTTTCATGGGATAGATATTGTTGGGGCAATAAATATACAAACTATAATGCTGAAAGTCAATAGTAAAAGTGACTTGTTTGACAATTTAGCGAAATATTTCTTTTTTCTGGTATTGTTCACCATTTGTCAGGTTGGTGAGATTGAATGAATTATTCGTATCTTTGCATATGTAATTTCCTCAACGCTGCCCCCGCAAGCGATTTTCGGGGGCTTTTTCGTGGTAAAACTCAAATCATGGAAGAAAACAAAAGGTTAACTTTCCCTTCTTTTTTTGCAGCTACATTAACCCGCTTCAGCGACCGTAATGCCATGGCTCTGGTAGGGAAAACGCCACTCAGTTACCAGGAGGTAAATGACCGGATCATGGCCACAATGGCATTTCTTGAAAAACTGGGCGTTCAGCCCGGCAACAAGGTTGCTATCCTGAGTACCAACCAGCCCGGCTGGGGTATCACCTATTACGCAGTTACCTTTATGGGGGCCGTTGTTGTACCGCTTCTACCTGAATTTCTCCCTGTTGAAATAGCTGCGCTCCTCGAACATTCTGAAACCAGGGTTGTTTTTGCCTCAGAAGGATTGTTATCCAAACTGGTAGGTATTACGACCGATTACCTCCAGGAAGTTGTTAAAATCGAAGATTTTTCGGTCGTCAGATCCTATGAAGGCTGGCCTGCATTTGATGCAAATGCCAAACCAACAGGTATTTATAATGTTGATGAAGATGCACTTGCTGCAATCATTTATACCTCCGGAACCACAGGAACTCCCAAAGGGGTGATGCTTTCGCATAAAAACATTTGTTTCACGGCTATCAAGGGTCATGAAATTCAACCAATTAAGGAGACTGACCGTTTCCTTTCCATACTCCCGCTCTCGCATACTTACGAAAACACGCTGGGGCTTATCCTTCCGATGTACCGCGGCGCATGTGTATATTACCTGGGGAAACCCCCTACACCAGCCTTGTTGCTTCCTGCGATGCTGGAAGTGAAGCCAACCACCATGCTGACAGTGCCTATGATTATCGAGAAAATCTTCCGATCAAAAGTTCTGCCTGCCTTCACTGAGAAAAAAGCCATAAACCTGTTATACAAAATCCCGGCTGTACGAAAGTTATTGCATAGGGTCGCAGGAAAAAAGCTGAAGGAAACCTTTGGCGGAGAACTTACTTTCTTCGGTGTTGGAGGCGCAAAGCTGAATAAAACCGTTGAACGGTTTATGATTGAAGCACGTTTTCCATATGCCGTTGGCTATGGACTTACAGAATGTGCGCCACTGCTTGCCGGCTTCAATCCGCAACATCCCATGTTGCAATCAACAGGCCCTGCCTGTATTGGTGTTGAACTCAAAATTGTGAAAGCGGATGAGCGTTCCGGCGAAGGAGAAATATGGGCAAAAGGCCCGAATGTGATGAAAGGTTATTACAAGGAACCTAAATTAACCAGTGAAATTATCACTCCCGACGGATGGTTGAAAACAGGTGATCTCGGCACATTTGATGTTCACAACAATCTTTATATAAAAGGACGGGTTAAAAGCATGATCGTTCGATCCAACGGCGAGAATGTTTACCCTGAAGACATTGAATCAGTGATCAATAATTTTCGCCATGTGGTTGAATCGCTGGTGGTTGAGAAAAAAGGCAAACTAATCGCACTGGTTCACTTTAACCAGGAAGAAATCGAACTTCGATATCAATATCTGAAAAGTGAAGTGTCCAACTATGTTGATCAAAAAACGGAGGAGCTTCGCATGGAACTTCAGGAATATGTAAATTCCCGGGTAAACAAGTTTTCACAGGTACAATTGGTTATAGCCCAGGTTGACCCATTTCAGAAAACCGCTACACAGAAGATAAAGAGGTTTATGTACACGTAAAGGTAATTACGAATTACGAATTACGAATTACGAATTACGAATTACGAATTACGAATTACGAATTTTTCTTATTAGCAAATGTTCTAGGAGGGATCAATCCATGAATATTTTTCATTAATTAAATGAAACTTTTTTGGTGTTATAAATACTTTTTCCTGTTTTTGCTGCAATTGGGTTTCCAGGCAGCATTTTGTCAAGGGTCGAAAAGAACTGTTCCATTAGAATGTTACGTTTATACGACGAAAATCAATTTCCATTACCAGGATTCAATCTTACCTTTTACTTTATTCACTGAACAGAATGGTTATTTCTATTTCAGGCAAGGATTTGTGAATAGACCGGATTCCGGGATAAGTTTGAGGTTTATTAAAAACAAGCATTATCAGGAAGTTTATTCGCCTGTAACCGACAGCATTGTGGATATTGAATGTCTTTTTCCACAGTTAATTTCACACGACAGTGTTCTTGTCAAAAAATCTCCAATTGAATTTCAGGAATGGGAAGTTATACCGCATTACTTCGAACTTGAAAACTCATATGTTTTAACAAACCTCAATGAACCAAGCTTATTTAGTTGTCAGGATAAGAGGGCAATACGCATCCTAATATCCGTTGGTTCTGACACCTATAAATCTATCCGGTTAGAGATGAAAACAAACGAAGCAATGGTATTTTGTTCAGAACGGAACTTCAAGCCAGATGGTATTTCCCCTCCTTCGTTGAATGGATCTTGTGTCATTAAGGAAAAACTACGTATTCGCATTGAAGATGAAATTAATAAACTTGATTTTGACAACGAACGTTATTTCTCAAAACTAAATCTGAGTACGGAGGCAGCTTACTGGAAAGTAATCATTGAGTATCGGAATGGCAATAAATACTATGCATTTAGAAAAACATATAACGACAAGCTCTTTGGGAAACTTGTTTCAACCTTATTCAGTTTATCTGCCAGATGCAAAAATTAGGATGATAAAATAAAATTTCCTTTTCTTTGTTCTTTTATTTCAGTGTTCGATTGTTGAATTCTAATTTCCAACATGCTCAGTGTACCCCCACAATTTAATGAACAAACCCTGGAATCGCTTTTCAGAGACCATTTTACCGGCCTTTGCCAGTTTGCAGTGGGTTATGTGAAGGATGAACAGACAGCAAAAGAAATTGTACAGGATGCTTTCGTGAATCTTTGGGAAAAGAGGGGATCCATCGACCTGTCAAAGCCGGTGAAAAGCTATCTTTCCACCACGGTTCGCAACAAATGTCTGAATTATCTTCGCGACCATAAAAAATTCAGCAGCGACCTTCTGGCATTGGAAAACCTTTCGCAGGAAGCAACGTACGATCAGCCTGATAAACTCGTTGAAGCAGACCTGCGAAACCAGATCATCCGGGCGATGGAGGAATTACCGGAGAAATGCCGGGAAATTTTCAAACTAAGCAGGAATAAACATATGAAATACCAGCAAATTGCCAATGAGCTTCAGATTTCGGTTAAAACGGTAGAAACCCAAATGTCGAAGGCATTGCAGCACATGCGCCGTCGCCTCTCCGAATACCTTCCAATCATTGTATTCATGGCTTCGGTCTGCCGTTTCCTGTTTTCCTATTTTACCATTTTACCATTTTACATTTGCCATTTGAATTTTGACATTTTTTTATCGTCCATATAAGGGTAACCACCAACTTCGGTGTATTATCATCGGCCAAACATCATGGAAACAAATTCTACATATTATATTGATCTGATTGCCAGGTATTTTTTCGGGGAAGCGACCCCTGAAGAAATCTGTGAACTTGAAGCGTGGGTCAAGGCTGACCCTGCCAACTCGGCAACATTTTCAGAATATCAGAAAACCTGGAAAGTAATCAGCCAGGAAAAGATCGAATCATCCATCGACCTCGATCATGAATGGAATACCCTGAAAACAAAAATTTTTGAACAAAACCAGAAACAGCTATTTATCCAAGAGGCCGGCCAGGCGTTTAAATCCCAAATCCCAAATCCCAAATCCGAAATCTTTTACTGGTCCCTTCGTATTGCTGCCATCTTTCTCCTTCTTGCAATTCCTTCCTTTTTCCTTTACCGGTATTTCAATACTGCTGCTGAAAACCTATTGACAGCTAGTACAAAAATGGTTGAACAAACCCTTCCTGACGGCACAGTCGTTACCTTGAATTCCGGAGCCACTTTGTCTTACCCTGCTCATTTTGATGGTTCCCTGCGTAAAATTACATTGCAGGGCGAAGCCTGGTTTGAGGTTGCCCACGATAAAAATAAACCGTTTATCATTGCCTCCGGAAATGTGAGGATCAGGGTGGTTGGCACCTCATTTTTCGTCAATACCAATACCTGTGACAATACAAAGGAAATCATCCTGTCAACCGGGATTGTTAAGGTGTATTATGAAAACAAACCGGAAAAGAGTGCATTCCTTTTTCCGGGAGATAAAGCTGAACTGATTGCAAATGACTATGCCATCGTGAAAACCACCAATGAGGACGTGAATTTCCTGGCCTGGAAAACAAAGCACCTGGTTTTCAACAACTCCCCATTGAATGAGGTGGTTGCGCTGCTTGCAAAAGTTTACCATACAAACATCCGGTTATCAGATGACCAGTTGAGTGATTGCAGGATAACTGCTACCTTTGACCGGCAAACGCTTGAATCGATATTGAATGTACTCAAAGCTACCCTTGATTTACAGGTCAGGAATAACGGCGCCGGGATCGAACTCAGCGGCCATGGCTGTAACCAGGGTAAGTAATCCGCATATGTTGAAGATTCCCGGATTCAGGTTGCGATTGCTGTTTATATTCTTTTCATTACTTTTTTCATTAACCTCCATTTCCCAGAACCTTCATCAGAAAATCACACTGAGGATGGTTGATAAACCCATTTCAGAAGTGTTGAAGGAAATCAGTGAACGGGCGAAAATAGATTTTTCCTATAATCCACAAATGGTGCCTGTTGACAGACTCATCACTGTTCATGCGAGAAATAAATCTGTTACTGAAATCCTGGAGGAAGTTCTTATAAGACAGGGGATCGGATACATTATTGTTGAGAATCATTTGGTTTTGAGGCAAATGAGTGAGACCGAACGATTAAAAAACAATGCTACAGATGAAACCCCATTGCGGTTTACCCTCAGTGGGTATCTCAAAGATAAAAATACCGGTGAAGTACTCATAGGCGCAAATGTTTATGTAAAAGGCACTACAGTGGGAGTTACAACCAATGGTTATGGTTTTTATTCACTCACCCTCAGAAGCGGGAATTATCCGATGGTTTTCTCCTACATGGGGTACAAGGAAACTTCATCTACGTTGAACCTGGACGACAACACCCGGCTTTCGGTGGAGATGGAGGAGGAAAAACTGGAGATCAGAGAGGTTGAAATTGTGGCGGCCGACCATGAATCCGAGATCCGAAATGCCCAGATGAGCGAATTTCGTTTCTCCAATAAAACGCTGTCGCAACTACCCGGGTTCGGTGGCGATCTCGACATTATCAGGGCGTTGCAAGCCGTTCCTGGAATCCAGAGTTTTGGAGACGGGTCGGCGCTATATTATGTGAGGGGAGGCAACAGCGACCAGAACCTGTTGCTTATTGATGAGGTGCCTGTTTACAATCCGTCGCATCTCTTCGGTTTTTTTTCAGCTTTTGCTCCCGATGCCATCAACAATGTGCAGATCTATAAAGGCGATTTCCCTGCCAGATTTGGTGGACGCCTGTCGTCGGTGATTGATATCAAGGCCCGCGAGGGGAACATAAAACGGTTTAGTTTTTCAGGAACTGTTGGCCCATATGCGTCCAATTTTACCCTGGAAGGGCCAATCGTGAAAGACAAGGCTTCCTTTTTTATTTCAGGAAGGGTGTCAACCCTCAACTGGCTGAACAACCTGCCTACGTTTAACAAGAGTTTCGATTTTCAGTTTTTCGATGTGAATGCCAAACTGAATTACCGTTTGAGTGACAATAACCGTTTTTTCTTCACCTTCTATGGAGGCAGGGACAATTTCAGCAGGTACCTTTCAGCAGAAGTCAACTCGCTGGGAATTACATGGAACAATCTCGCCGGGACATTCCGGTGGAACCATGTTTTCAACAACCGGCTTTTCGGCAATACCACCCTGAATTACAGCCGGTATAACTATTCTCTGAATCTCCCGCAGGAGCAGAATGGGTACTGGAATTCTGCTATTTCAAACATGACCATCAAAACAGATGTATCGTGGTATCTGAACCCACAAAACACTATCCGTTCGGGGGTGGAGATAACGTATCACTATTCAAATCCCGGAAATGTGACCCTCGAAAATGGTGATGTTCCTGTGAATTTGCCTAAAGTCTCAGAATATCATTCCATGGAATATGTTTTTTATGCATCGAATGAACAACGGATCGGGAAGCGGTTTTCCTTCCGGTATGGAATAAGGCTTCCAATTTGGCAGGATGTCGGCCCCGCCGATGTGTATTATTTTGATGCAAACCACCAGGTGATCGACACCATCGGTTACGGCAACAATGTTGCCTATTCCACTGCATTCAGCCCCGAGCCCCGGCTGAATATTCAATATCAGATCAATGGGAAATCTTCGGTAAAGGCAAGTTACAGCCGTACCACACAGTTCCTGCAATTGCTATCCAACTCTACAAGCCCGTTTACCTCCCTGGAAGTATGGGCGCCCAGCGGGCCAAACATCCCTCCGCAAACAGCCGATCAGGTAGCTTTGGGTTATTTCAGGGATTTTTCTCATTCGATGTTCACCTGTTCGGTGGAAGGTTATTATAAGTGGTTCCACAATCACCCGGATTACCGGGATCACGCCAACCTCCTTTTCAATACACTGATTGAAGGTGAATTACGGTTTGGAAATGCCTGGTCATACGGAGTGGAGCTGATGTTGAAGAAGACAACCGGCAAACTCACAGGCTGGATCGGATACACCTGGTCGAGGGCGATGATCCAAACGCCGGACGTCAATAACGGAAAGATCTACCCGGCTGCATATGACCGCCCGAACGATATTTGCATCAACCTTTCCTGGGATGATAAAAAGCACTGGATTTTCACAGCCAACTGGATCTTTATGACCGGTGGCGCTATGACCACACCAGTGGGATTTTATTACAACAACGGATCTTCTGTTCCCCTTTACGGAGATAAAAACAACGACCGGCTACCCGATTATCACAGGCTTGATGTTTCGGCCACTTATATGTTTAACAAGCCTGGAAACCGCTACCAGCATAGCCTGGCAATAACATTATACAACGCTTACGGACGGATGAATCCCTTTTCTGTAAATTTCAACAAAATGATGAATGATAACGGTGATTTTGTCGTTCCCTCCAACCTGAACGGAGGGTATGAACTTGTACCGACTTCGATCTCCGTGGCAGGCATCATCCCTTCTATTAATTATCAATTCAAGTTCTGATGCGCAGGATTTTATTCATCACCGGTTTGTTTTTTTTCCTGCAAGGGTGTGTTAAGGAAACAGCATGGCCGCTGAAGGGGGATTTGCCCGGTAAACTTATCGTCGATGCCATCATAACCGATGAAGTTAAAGCGCATTGTATCAAGCTTACAAAACCTGTTTCTGAACTGAACCAGGCGCCAAAACCTGTTACCGGGGCTGGTGTTTTGATCAGCAACGAAGATTCCACCTGGCAATTAACAGAAAACCCTCCCAATTCCGGGGTTTATTATACCCCTTCCTGGTTTTCTACAAAGATGCAGAAGAACTACTCGTTGCTGATTTCGGTTGAGGAAAAAGTTTATACGGCAAAAACCACTTTGGTTCGTGGTTCCGTATTCAGTGAACTGAAATATTCCCGAAGCGATGAAAACAACCTGTTTTATGTTGATTGGGTTGCCAATGCTTTCAGCGCTGAAAAAGCGGCCATGTGGGAGTTGCTGATCGACTGGTCGAGGGTGCCGGGATACGAACAAAAGGATTCACTGAATACTCATGCCAGGATGCTGTTTTACACCCTTCCAACCCTGGATGTAAGCGAAGTGTTTGCTCCGATGATGCAATCGGTGTATTTTCCGGCAGGCACCATTATTTCCGAACGCAGGTATTCACTTACACCCGGGCATGCTGAGTTTATCCGGGAGATGCTGCTTGAAACCAATTGGACCGGAGGATTGTTTACCGTGGCGCCGGCCAATGTGATAACCAATATGAGTGACGGAGCGTTCGGGTATTTCGGAGCCTGTGCGGTGACCGAACTTTCAGTGACTGTAACACCATGAAATATTTTTACCATCCTCATCAGGGTAACGGATCATTCATGTGTATTATCATCAGAAAATCCAATTCAACAATAACTTAATTTTTTAAAACCATGAAAACAAAAAACCTGTTTCGCCTCACCTTCCTGGTCGTCGCCATCATCGGGCTTTCTTTGAGCGGATGTAAAAAAGACAAGAATTCAGATAATACTGATGCTACTTCGCTTCAGCAACTTGCAGGAGATGAAGAAACAATGGAATCGGCCATGGATGAGTCGATGAACGACGTTAACAACTACCTTTCAGGAGGAAATTTAAAATCCACCAGCATGGTTCCATGCAATGCTACGGTTGACTCAACCGCGGTTGTAAATGACACCATTACCATTTTCATCACATACAACGGTGTGAATTGCAGTGGCACCCGTTATCGTGCAGGCCGGGTGGAAATAAAAAAGCAGGTTGGTACCCTTTGGTTTCAGGAAGGGGCTACCGTGAGTGTAAAACATATCAATTTCCTCATTGCGAAAACAGCAAACAATACTAAATTCATTACTTTAAATGGTATTAAGATTTATAAAAATATTAGTGGTGGTTTAATCTGGCAACTCGGAAACGGGATCAATACCATTGTTCACAGAACATATGGACATTTAAATATTACTTTCAATGATGGCACTTCAAAAACCTGGAACATCGCCCGTCAGAAAACCTATTCCGGTGTGGCTCCCTATAATCTCACTTTGTCGTCCGATGGATTTGGCGTAGCCGATGGATATGAAAATCTTGTTACATGGGGGGTAAACCGTCAGGGTGAAAATTTCTATACACAAATTTTAGAATCAGTTACACGTAATCAGGTGTGCAACTGGGATCCGTCCGCCGGAATTAAAAAACATTCGATCCCTGCAGACAATAAAAGTGCCACCATCACCTTTGGTTACGATGAAAATAACCAGCCAATTGGAAATGAATGCCCATCAAAGTATAAGGTTGACTGGCAGAAAAACAACAAATCGGGTACGGTATATCTTTGGTTGTAACATTATTACAGGCCATCGGGTAAAATGGCAGTACATAATAGGTGTCTGTGTATTTTTGCAGCAAAGGCAGCCTTAACAGGTTGCCTTTGTTGCATTCACTATTGCCTGAAATCGGATAATATTGTTATTTGATATGTAAAAATATCAGATAATATTATACATGACATAGATAAAATATCTATATTTGCAGTATTAACCGATTTCACATGGAAAGAAAATTATACAAGACAGTTCTTTCGCAGTTGAACAGGAAAGAATATCTCATCATCACGGGCGCCCGGCAGGTTGGCAAGACAACGATCCTGAAACAACTTTCCCTATACCTGAAAGACCATCGGGAAGTTCACTATAATGTGACCTTTGAAAACCCTGAAATCCTGAATGCCGTTAATGATCATCCAGGCAATATTCTGAAATATATTGGATTGGAGCCTCTGGCTCAAAAAGGTAATAGCGTTACGAAGGTAACCCTGCTGATCGATGAGGTACAGAATGCCGAGAATCCATCCAATTTCCTGAAATACCATTATGATTTGAATGGCGACTGGCTTAAAATCATAGCAACAGGCAGCAGTGCATTTTATCTGGATACGAAATTCAAGGATTCATTGGCTGGCAGAAAAAGAATTTTTGAACTGTTCCCGCTCGATTTCGAGGAGTTTCTGCAATTCAAAGGATATCCGGAATACATCATAGAGTGGGAGAAAATGAGACAGAGTATGGGATATACATCACTTTCACATCGTGAATTATTTATCCTGTTTGATGAATATCTTACTTTTGGGGGTTATCCTGCCGTAATATTGGAAAATGATCCTGAAGAAAAAAAAGAAATATTGAGGGACCTTGTAAAAACCTATCTTAAACGCGATGTGCTGGATTCAAATCAAAGTGATTATCTGAAAATCATTCAGCTTTTAAATGTCCTTGCCAATCAGACCGGGCAATTGCTTAATACTCACGAACTTTCAAACACGTTGAAGTTTGCTTCGGCTACCATTGAGAATTATTTGTACATACTTCAGAAATGTTACCATCTCCACCTTGTACGTCCTTTTTATAAAAGTTTGCGCAAAGAGTTGTCAAAAATGCCGAAAATCTATTTTCAGGACCTTGGTTTCAGAAATGCTTTACTGAACCACTGGCAACCGGGTCCGCAACGACTTGATAAAGGACAACATATTGAAAATTATCTTTTTATCCGGCTTAGGCAGTTGTATGGCCAGGATTACATCAGATATTGGCGGACAAGCAGCGGCAATGAAATTGATTTTATTGTAAGCGTTGATCAATCCAAAGAATTTGCCATGGAAGCTAAATTCAAGGCTGATGCAATACAATTATCAAAGTATAAGATATTTACGAATGCTTATCCAGCCATTCCGATCAGGATGGTTGCATACGAGTCGACAAATCCGGTATGTTCCCTGATCAGATTATAAATCGAAATTCTCAATCAAAGCACCCGATATACCTCGAAATGACCATCCGCTGGATTTCGGAGGTGCCTTCGCCAATCTGAAGAAGCCGCTGGTCGCGGTAGAAGCGTTCGATCGGGTAATCTTTCATCAGGCCATACCCGCCATGCAGCTGAACGGCTTCATCAGCCACTTCCCGGGCAATTTCTGAGCAGTACAGCTTGGCCATGGCAGCCTCTTTGGCATAAGGCTGATTGTTCGATTTAAGCCAGGCACCTTTGTATAACAGATTCCGGGCAAGTTCTATTTTGAGGGCCATGTCGGCCAGTTTAAATGCATTAACCTGGAATTGTGCAATGGGTTTTCCGAATTGCCTGCGGGTTTTCGCATATGCCAGCCCCATTTCAAAGGCTCCCTGGGCCAAACCCAATCCCATGGCGCCGATGGCAAGGCGGCCACTGTCCAGGGTGTTGAGCATGATGTGCGATCCTTCACCGCGTTTACCTAACAGATTGGATGCGGGAACTTTACAGTCATCGAAAAACAACTGTGCCGTATCAGAGGCACGCCACATCATTTTTCCGTGCATCGGTACCCGTTTGAAACCGGGGGTGCCGGCTTCCACAAGAATAGTGGAGAACTCCTTGCGACCGTTCTCTTCACCCGACACCACCTGAACAGTCGCACCCTTGTTGATGGCCGATGCTCCGTTGGTGATAAAGATCTTTGCCCCGTTGATGATCCAGTGATCATCCTCGAGTCTTGCTGTTGTTTTGGTTCCGCGTGAGTCACTTCCTGCATCCGGTTCCGTTAGCCCGAAAGCCCAAAGCGCATCCCCGGTGGAAAGCATAGGCAGATACTTCTTCTTTTGCTCCTCTGTTCCATAATTCATGATCGGACTGATCCCCAGAGAAATATGGGCGGCCAGGGTTGCAGCTTGCGAACTATCAACCCGCGCAAGTTCCTCCACGGCAATGACATAAGCAAGGGTATCCATATCTATTCCACCGTATTCCTGCGGTGTTCGCAACCCGAAAAAACCTAGTTCGCCCATTCTTTTGGTAAGCGGGATCGAAAATTCAGCTTTTTCATCGAGTTCCTGTGCAACCGGTTTTACTTCGCGCTCGGCGAAATCACGCACCGTTTTGCGTATCATGTTGTGTTCTTCGGATAAATACATATTTCTCAGGTTAAAAGTTTCAGATTCAGTGCTTTAACGTTACTAAAAAATCTCTTATTCATTCAATATTCATCATTCGATATTCAATATTCGATATTCATTATTCAACAAAAACTTCCCCGGCCGCATTCAAGGCTTGTTCCAATGCCATTTCATCGATGTTTGGCAAATCATCCTTTTCTGCTGCAAATGCAAGCAAGTTCTCAGTCTTCAGATTTCCCAGCATCTCTTTCCCTGCCATCGGGCATCCCCCAAAGCCATTGATCACTCCGTCGAAGCGACGACATCCAGCCAGGTAAGCGGCATCTGCTTTTTCATGCCATCCGGCGTTCGTGGTATGCAAATGCAGGCCAAACTCCACATCCGGAAACATTGGAATTAAAGTTGAATAGACTTCGGCGATCATGGCTGCATCAATCTCCAGGGATACGTTTGAAAGCGGAATGATCCTGGCGCCAGCCAAACAGAGTTTGCTGATCCAATCAACCAGGATGTCAAGGCTCCACGGATCACCATAAGGATTTCCAAAGGCCATCGATACATAAATCACCGCTTTTTTTTCACTTGCATGGCACAACCTGATCACGGTTTCTGCCGTGTCCAGCGATTGTTCCACCGTTGCATTGACATTCAGTTTGAGAAATGCAGGAGAGAATGCAAATGGATAGGAGATATATGTGATCTCACCTGTCCTGGTAAGTATTTCAGCGCTGCGGATATTCACTGCCAGGCACATGAGGTTGGTGGTTATGCCAGACAAGTCGAGCTTTTTTAGGACCTCAAGGGAGTCAGCCATTTGTGGAATGAAACGGGGCGAAACAATACTGCCGGTTTCAACCGTGTCAAACCCAACGCGGAGGAGCCGGTTAATGTACCTTACTTTCTCCTCGGTGGATATCAAACGGGCAAATCCCTGCATGCCTTCGCGCGGTGATTCAATGATTTTAATCATCCTTTACCGGTAAGTGATTTTGGGATCCGGCCATTTTTAATTGATTCGGAACGCAGACGCCGTCCAACGATTCGCTCAACCATCGAGCCGATTTCCAGCACCTTATCAACATCCAGCTGGGTGTCAATGCCCATTTCATCCATCATGACCACCATGTCTTCGGTGGAGACCAACCCGACCAGGTTTGGATCCTTGTAATAATAACTGCCGGTACCGGCAACAGGAACTCCGCTCACAAAGTTGGCGGGTTGTCCGCCGATACCGCCCATGGTCGATTCGTAATTGACCATGCCGGCTTGCAAGGCAGCCAAAACATTCGCCATTCCCCATCCCCGGGTCGTATGAAAATGAACGATCTGCTTTTCCACCCTCACCCCGGAGTCGAGCAACATCGAATAATAGCGGTACACCCGATCAGGTGAAGCGGAGCCATCGTGATCGGCATGTTCCACATCATTTACACCTATATCGAGCCATCGTTTGGTGAACTCAATCGCCTTCTCCATCTTCGTGGGTCCTTCGATCGGGCAACCCCAAATGGTACTGACCGTACCGTTTACTTTCAATCCTGCTTCCCGTGCCATCGGGATATATTTTTCAGCCATTTTCCAGTAATCATCCAGGCTGAGTCCCGAATTCTTGCGGTGATGCGATTCGCTGGTTGAAACCATCAACAGAATACGGTTAGGGCCCCAACCCTCTTTTTTAGCCTGAATGGCCCGCTCAATCGCCTTTTCGCGGATGGTGATGGCTGTCAGGGACACCTTGTCAGGTAATGATGCGACCACTTTGCTCGCCCGAATTCGTTTTAATACTTCATCAGAATCTTTAAACTGAGGCATTCCGGACGGATTACCAAGATTGGTCACTTCGATGTGCCGGAATCCGGCCAGGATCAGTTGTTCGGTCAGCCACACCTTGGCATCGGTGGGGATAAATATCTCTTCGTGCTGGAAACCGTCTCTGACGGTTATGTCACCTATGGTTACTTTTTTGGGATAGTTCATGGGTTTAATGTGCTAATGTGATAATGTGCTGATGTGCTGATGTGATGATGTGTTTATGTTGAGAATTTAATTGGGTTGGTGTTAGTTTCCGAATTCCACAAGCACGGTACTGCTCTCCACCCGGTCATTGACTGAGACATTGATGGATTTAACTACTGCATCACGTGGTGAAACAATCAGATTCTCCATTTTCATCGCTTCAATGATAATCAGCGGATCTCCTTTTCTGAGCTGGTCACCCTCGCTGACCTGGATTCTGATCACCTTTCCGGGCATTGGCGAGGTAACATGACTGCTGTCGTGTCCATGGGTGTCAAAAACGGATGCAAAAACTGATTCTGCGAGGATATCATGGCGTTTCAGACGGAAAATATGCCCGCCTGTACTCACATAGGCTTGGTTTTCGCCATCTTCAGATATCCAGGCTGTATAATTGTGATGTTCAATGGTAAAATCAATCCGGTTTGGTGAAAAGGAGAGGGGGGAGGCATGGTATTGCTTGCCCTGGATTTCGAATACATAATGGTTTTCGGAATATCCTGGCACACTTACGGTGATTTCTGTTTCTTCAAATTGCATGCGTATGTTCATTACATTTCGCCAATATCCAACAAATTCCCAAAGATTGGTTTTTTCGCAACAACCAGATTGTGACTTCAGATTGCGCTTCAGGGTAAACATCAGGTAGCCGATTATCGGAACATGGACAGGGATTCCATTTTTGTCATCGATGATTTCGCCGGAAAGGGCTGAGGTGTGTTCATCACAGAACTTTGTGGTGATGGTGTTTGAGATGAAGGCATCGCTTTGCAGCAATTTAACCAGGTAAGTGATATTTGTTTTGATGCCGTGGATGATGTAGTCGTCGAGCGCCATCAGCATGGCAAGCCTGGCCTCATGCCGGTCTTTGCCCCAAACTACCAGTTTACAAATCATCGGATCGAAAGAACTTTTCACTTCGGTGTTGGCTGTAATGCCTGTATCAATGCGTATTCCCGGAATTTCAGGTTCTTTGTAAAATGTCATTTTGCCCGGTGATGGCTGGAAGTTGTTGGCCGGATCTTCGGCATAAATGCGGCATTCTATTGCATGACCGGCCTGATGTACATCCTCAGGCTTGAGCCTGAGGACCTGACCGGCAGCCACGTGGATCTGTTCTTCCACCAGGTCGATGCCAGTTACCATTTCAGTAACAGGATGCTCTACCTGGATGCGGGTGTTCATCTCGAGAAAGTAAAAATTCAAATCTTTGTCAACCAGAAATTCAATGGTACCCGCATTGTTGTATCCGATGGCCTTTCCAATAGCAACTGCCGCGGCGCCCATTTTTTCACGCACCTCCGGGGTGAGGGTCGGGGAAGGAGATTCTTCGATGATTTTTTGGTAGCGTCGCTGGATGGAGCATTCCCGTTCAAAAAGGTGGATTACATTCCCGAAATTGTCGCCCAGTATCTGAACTTCGATATGGCGCGGTTCTTCGATGAATTTTTCGATATAAACGGTTTCATCGCCGAAGTATGCTTTGGCCTGCCGGCTGGTCGATTCGATTGCTTCGGCCAGTTCTTTTTCTTCATAAACAATGCGCATCCCTTTTCCGCCTCCACCCGCAGCTGCCTTGAGTAAAACGGGAAATCCGATCAAATGTGCAGTTTTTTCAAGTTCTTCATTGGTTCCGGTAACTCCTTCGGTCATCGGAATATTGATTTTTTTGACGAATGCACGTGCTTCGATTTTATTACCCATGATCCGCATGGTTTCGGGTCGGGGACCGATAAAAATGATTCCCGCATCTACGCAGGCAGAAACGAATAATGGGTTTTCTGCCAGAAATCCATATCCGGGATGAATGGCATCACAACCGGTTTGCTTAGCTACCGCTATGATTTTTGCAATGTTCAGATAGGTTTCACTGAGTTCCACTTCGCCGATGCACCAGGCTTCGTCGGCCATGGTTACGTGAAGCGAGTCGGCATCTACCTGTGAATAAACGGCTACAGTTTTTATCCCTATTTTCCGGGCGGTTCGCATCACCCGCACGGCGATCTCGCCACGGTTCGCGATGAGTATTTTTTGAATCACATTCATATTATTTGACCCAGTTCGGTTTACGTTTTTCCAGAAATGCATTCATTCCTTCCTGACCCTCCACCGATGCCCTGATTTCTGCAATCATTCTCGCTGTATAGTCATATGCTTCCATCAACGAGAGTTTGTTGGCCACATCGTGGATAAGTGTTTTACATTGACTCATGGCTTTCGGTCCACTGGTTCGCAGCAGGGCGATCACTTCGGCCAGGGCTTCGTCAAGCATCTCAGCAGGCACCGACTTGTTAACCAGCCTGAAATGTTCAGCTTCTTTTCCTTTTATTCTTCTGCCGGTGAGCATCAGTTCCCTGGCGCCATATTCCCCGACCCGTTTAATCACATAAGGCGAGATACATGCCGGCACGATGCCGATTTTTACCTCGCTGAGCGAAAAGGTTGCATCATCGGTGCAATAGGCGAGGTCGCAAGCGGAAAGCAGCCCGTTGGCCCCGCCCAGTGCAACACCATGTACAACAGCCAGCGTGGGCTTGGGGCAATGATAAATGGATAGAAAACACTTTGAAAGTAAAAGGCTCTCCGTGTAATTCTGTTCATAACTGTTTTGTGAAGCGGCTTTCATCCAGTGCAAATCAACCCCGGCGCAGAATGACTTACCCCTTCCGCGGAGGATCACGCAAAGAACAGAATTGTCTAAGGACTCAAAGCATTCCGTGAGTTCACGCAACATCGTTTCATCGAAGGCATTGTGTACATCCGGGCGGTTGAGCCAGATGGTGAGGACCCCTTGGTCTGTCGTGGTTTCTATGGTTTTACATTCTGAATATTCCATACTGTGTTTTGTCATATTTCTTATTTTGTGAAATGGCAATCGCCAGTCCCAGAATTTTACGTGTGTCAACCGGGTCGATGATGCCGTCGTCCCAAAGGCGGGCTGTGCTGAAATAGGCGGAGCCCTCCTCTTCATATTTCTTCAGAATGGTTTGCATCATCTTATCCCGGTCTTCGGGAGATAATGTTTTTCCGGCTGCTTTGAGTTGATCTTCCTTGACTGTGATCAGCACATTGGCGGCCTGTTCGCCTCCCATCACCGATATTTTTGAGTTGGGGTACATAAATAAAAACCTTGGCTCATAGGCTCGGCCTGCCATGGCGTAATTACCGGCGCCAAAAGAACCGCCAAAAACGATGGTGAATTTCGGTACATTGGCATTGGCTACCGCGTGAACAAACTTCGCCCCGTCGCGGGCAATACCTGCTCTTTCATATTGCTTCCCGACGATGAAGCCGGTGATATTCTGCAAAAAAAGGATGGGAATGTTTCTTGAGGTGCAAAGTTCGACAAAGTGGGCTCCCTTCAATGCGGTCTCTCCGAAAAGCACGCCATTGTTGGCAAGGATGCCGACCGGATAACCCATGATCCTGGCAAATCCGGTGGTAATGGTTGGGGCATATCGTTCTTTGAATTCGTGGAACAGACTTCCATCCACGATGCGGGCAATAATCTCTTTCGAGTCAACCGGTTTTTTAAGGTCGGTCGGAAGAATTCCGTAGAGTTCTTCAGGGTTGTAGGCGGGTTCCTCAATGGGATGTGAATCAAGCGGCTGGTACTCATGACGCTGTATCGATTCAAAGATATTCCTGCATATCTGGATGGCGTGAACATCATTTTCAGCCAGGTGATCAGCCACACCGGAAATCATGGTATGCACTTCCGCGCCTCCGAGTTCTTCGGCCGTTACCTCTTCGCCGGTGGCTGCTTTTACAAGTGGAGGTCCACCGATAAAGATGGTACCCTGGTTGCGCACGATGATGGTTTCATCGCTCATGGCCGGCACATAGGCGCCACCGGCGGTACATGACCCCATCACCACCGATATCTGAGGAATTCCCTGCGAGGAGAGTCTTGCCTGGTTGAAGAAAAATCGTCCGAAATCATATTTGTCGGGAAAAACATTGGCCTGCTCCGGCAGGAAAACCCCGCCTGAATCAACAAGATATACACAAGGCAACCGGTTTTCCATGGCAATCTCCTGGGCCCTGACATGTTTTTTAATGGTTTCCTTGACGTAGGTGCCCCCTTTAACCGTGGCATCATTGGCTACAATCATCACCTCTTTGCCATGGATCACCCCTATTCCGGTAATGATCCCTGCTGAGGGGAACCCATTGTCGTAGAGTCCGAATGCAGCAAGGGCAGACAATTCGATGAACGGGGTATTCCGGTCAACCAGCAGGTCGATCCGCTCCCGGGCCAAAAGTTTGCCGCGTTCTTTGTGTCTCAGCACAACTTGTTCCGGTCCTCCCTGCCTGATCAGGGACAATGTTGTTTTAAAACGGTCAAGCAATTTAAGATATTCATCGCGGTTTTGCTTGAATTCCGGGCTTCCCGGGTCAATTTTACTTTTTATCCGAAACATGATTTCTGATTGAAAAACAATGAGTTGGCAGCATCAAGCCAATCGTGATATGTTTATTATTATCGCGTACTAAATTAAGAATAATTCTAAATTAAACAAACTTTTTCTGAAATATCTGCCGTAAATTTGCGTTCGATAAACTTTAATATATTATTGCGGGATAGTGAACAACTTTACAGATATTGCCTTTACGGATATGACCCTCGAAAAATTGCTTGAATATGAGCAGTTGAACGGGGAAAGAACCACGCTAAGGAAGGCTTTTGCCGCTATGCTGAATCAATCGGCAAATGACGTGGATGCAGGCTATGTGGCAATGGTGTTGGAAACTGCGGGCATCATTCTGGAGGATATGAACCTTGGGCCCGAGTCTGTTAAGTGCCTGATGCTGAAAAACCTTGCCGATAAAGGAGCTTTATCGCCTGAAAATATTGAAAGTGAATATGGCAGGCCGGTAAGGGGATTGATTGAAGGCATTCATAAACTTGAGCGCCTTGATACAAAAAAGTATAGCACCAATGCCGAAAATTTCATCGGATTGCTGTTAACTCTATCCGATGATATTCGTGTGCTGCTGATCCGGCTTGGCATGAGACTTTACGATATGCGCCATCTGTCGGAATATTCACCCGAAAAGCAAAGGATGATTGCCGGTGAAACCCAGATGCTCTTTATCCCTATTGCACACCGGCTGGGACTTTATCAGATTAAAAATGAGTTGGAAGACCGGGTGATGCGATTCATCGATCCGCAAACATATGCACTCATTGAGACGAAACTCAATGATACCAAGGCCGACCGGGATCACTACACAGCTGATTTTATCAAACCGATTGAACAGCAGCTTATTGCAAGCGGATTTGATTGCGAATTGAAAAGCAGGGTCAAATCAATCCCTTCCATCCGCAGGAAAATGCAGACTCAGAAGGTCGACTTTGAAAAAGTATATGATCTGTTTGCCATCCGGGTAATTCTGAATAAGACCATCGAAAATGATGCAGCCGATTGCTGGAAAATTTACTCCCTGATCACCGATATTTATACCCCGAATCCGCGTCGTTTGCGCGATTGGATATCCTTTCCGAAATCAACGGGTTATGAATCGCTTCATACCACGGTTATCGGACCTGAAGGCCGTTGGGTTGAAGTTCAGATACGTACCCGGCGGATGGACGAGGTTGCGGAAAAGGGTTTTGCCGCTCATTGGAAATACAAATCGGGCAACAAAACTCAGATGAGAGATGCTTTGTATGCCGACATCCGGGAGATGCTTGAAAAACCATTGCAATCCTCTCTAGAAAAATCGATCAACCGGGAAAAGAAGGCGCTCTATTCTGATGAAATATTTATTTTCACACCAAAGGGAGACCTTAAAAGACTGAAATCAGGGTACTCGGTTCTTGATTTTGCATTTGAAATCCATTCCGAAATCGGTTCCACCTGTACCGGCGCCATCGTCAACGGGAAAATGGTTCCGCTGAAACACATTCTGCAAAACGGGGACATGGTGAAAATCCTGACCTCAAAAGCACAAAAACCCAATCCCGGGTGGCTTGAGATCGTGAAAAGTCCGCGAAACCTGGCGCGGATCAAGCATGCGCTCAAAATGGAGGCTTATAAGGAAGCTGATTTTGGAAAGGAAATCATTAAAAACAAAGTCGTCCAGCTTGGGTTTGAATTTACTGATCCGCTGATAAATAAGCTTGCTGCATATTTCGGATGTGAAAGCATCATGGAGCTGTACCAACGTTTCGGTGAAGGGAAAACAGATCAGAGTAAAATCAAAAAAGCGTTATCGGAGCCAGACCCTGGAATTGCACCTCTACCTGTGAAGGAGGAGACCTTTCCCGAAAGGATTTCCGGTGTGATGGCGGGTAAGGAAGACTTTGTGATCATTGATCCGAAAATCAAATCGCTTCATTACCAATACGCCAGGTGTTGCTCCCCGGCGCCTGGCAATTCGATCTTTGCATTTGTAAGTGTATCCCAGGGAATTAAAATCCATAAAACAAACTGTACCAATGCTCATCAGATGATCACCCGTTATCCTTACCGTGTATTGGAGGCCCGATGGAAAGAGACGATATGAATAATGCGCCGGTCATCGAAGTACGGAATGTACACAAATCATTTAAAACCGTTCAGGCGGTGCGAGGGATTGATCTCCGGATCAACGCCGGCCAGTTTGTGGCGATTCTGGGACCAAACGGCGCTGGTAAGACCACCCTGGTTGAAATGATTGAAGGCATTCAGCAGCCCGACCAGGGAGATATCTTTATCATGGGAAAAACCTGGAAAGGAAATGAAAATTATCTTCGAAATATTATTGGTCTTTCGCTCCAGGAAACCCATTTTATCGACAAACTTAATGTTTGGGAAACCCTGCGGTTATTTGCCAGTTTTTTCAGCATAGGTAAAGACCGGTGCGAGGAAGTTCTACAGCTTATCGCCCTGGAAGAAAAGAGAAAAGCATGGGTGGTGAATCTTTCGGGCGGGCAGCGGCAACGTCTTGCTCTGGGAATAGCGTTGCTTAACAAGCCGAAGATATTGCTGCTCGATGAACCAACCACCGGACTCGACCCGAATGCCCGTCGCGAAATATGGGCCATTTTGCTCAGGCTGAAGGATCAATGGAATACATCACTGATCCTTACAACCCATTACATGGAAGAGGCGGAACAATTGTGCGATTATATCGTGATTATCGATCACGGGAAAATTTTAAAACAGGGAACCATCACCGGTTTGCTTGGCGAAATTCAGGATTTGCCGGTTAAACCGGTCGAAATCCGTAAAATCACCCTCGATGATCTCTTCACCTCACTAACCGGACGCCATCTCCATGATTGAACGGATATCAAACAGTCAGCTGGTGCAGTTGATCCTTGCCAATATCAAGGAGCTGATCCGCGAACCCGGCGTTCTCTTCTGGGGAATTATCTTTCCAATCCTGATGTCACTTGGATTGGGGGTTGCCTTTACAAAGAAAAAGGATGTAGTCACCAACATCGCGGTTATCGGGCAAAACCATCTGATATATCAGCCTTCAGATTCGGCGTCTCTGCTGCTTTCATTTTTTCTGACTAACAAAGCTGTTTCCGGACAGGATCATCAGGGTCACATCACGCGAAAACTTACCATTCAGGATGATAAACTGGGGAGCACCACCTTTATCTTTCAGGCATTAACATGGAAAGAGGCGATGATATTGCTTAAACGGGGCAATCTGAACATCGTTCTGGATGAAAAAAGTGGTTTGGTTCAATATCATTTCGACCCGATGAACCCGGATGCACAACTGGCCTACCTGAAATTATCGAAATTGTTGAATGCCCCCGGCATTGTTGCAAAAAATGGTAACACCGATGTTGAACCCCTTACTGTGGGAGGAACGCGGTACATTGACTTCCTGGTTCCCGGCCTGATTGCCATGGGGGTGATGATGTCGTGCATGTGGGGCGTGAGTTACGCCATCATTGAACGCCGTTCAAAAAAACTGCTGCGCCGGATGGTCGCCACACCGATGAAGCGCTCAAATTTTCTGATCGCCCTGATAACCGTTCGTGTCCTGATGAATTTTGTGGAAGCAGGGTTGCTTGTATTGTTTGCCTGGCTTGCTTTTAACATCACCATCCAGGGAAGTATACCCGCTGCCTTGGCTTTGTTTATTGCCGGGAATTTTGCTTTTGCCGGTATTTCCATCTTTATCTCGTCGCACACGGCCAAAACTGAGATCGGAAACGGCCTGATCAATGCCCTGAGCATGCCGATGATGGTGCTGTCGGGGGTATTTTTCAGTTATCACAATTTCCCGGAATGGAGCATCCCGGTTATTCAGAAATTTCC
>JBAXFM010000018.1:0-32091 GCA_037139855.1 Bacteroidota bacterium | reverse complement strand
CAATTCCTTTCGCAATTAACGATTCCATCAAACTTTTTTCGGAACGTGAACGAGTATAAACTGCATACCACAGCGGTGTTTGAGGAGTTATTTCTGATCTTTCATCGTCTTGCGAGTTCTCTTCCATAAAAAGTAATTTCCACAAAATCAATGATCTGCGAGTAATGTTTCGAGCAGCAGATTCATAGGGAACCATATATGTTTTGAGTAGCAAAGGTACTCAAAATATTATTTTACAGATTAATTTTTTATTAAAACATTGACATAATTAGTGTTATGGAAAAAACATAACATGCTGATCATGAGTTATGAAAAGGGAAAGATGCAGATTAACAACAACTTGGGAAGCTGTTATTTTTTTCACTGATTAATTGGCGTTTTTATCACAGGTTAGATTTTTGCTAATTAAATTGATTAGGCTTATCTTTGCACCCCTTGTAAAAAAATATTCTGAAAATGAGTTTAAGAGCAAAAACCACGGAATTGAAAAGGCGAATGCAGGAAGCCTTTAAAGGGGGCGGCGAACAGGCCCTTGAAAAGCAGAAAGCTTCTGGAAAAATGACTGCCAGGGAGCGTATTCTTGCACTGGTTGATCCCAATTCCTTTCATGAGTATGATCTGTTTGTCAAACATGCCGGGCAAGATTTCGACATGGATAAAAAATATTTACCTGGAGATGGAGTCATCACCGGTACAGGTTCCATCAATGCCTGGCCGGTTTGTATTTTCGCCCAGGATTTCACGGTAGCCGGCGGATCTTTAGGGCTGATGCATGCCAAGAAAATCACCAAAATCATGGATCATGCCATGAAGATGAAGGTACCCTTAATTGGAATTAATGACAGTGGTGGGGCTCGTATTCAGGAAGGTGTAAATTCTTTGGCAGGTTATGGCGAAATTTTTTACCGCAATACCCAGGCATCGGGTGTAATTCCACAGATTTCGGTTATCCTTGGACCTTGTGCAGGAGGAGCTGTTTATAGTCCGGCACTGACTGATTTTGTTTTTGTGGTGGATAAAATTTCCAAGATGTTTATCACGGGTCCGGAAGTGATCAAGACCGTTCTTGGTGAAGAGATTTCCATGGAAGATTTGGGCGGGGCGCGTGTTCATGCAGAGATAACAGGTAATGCTCATTTTTTTGCTGAAAGTGAGGCCGATTGCTTCGACCAGATCAAACGGCTTGTGAGTTACATTCCCTGGAACAATGAGAAGAAAGCGGAAGTTTTTCCTAAAAAGGCTCCAAAATCGAGACAATACAAACTTGATAGTATCTTCCCTACCAACCCCATGCAACCATATGATGTACGGGATGTCATTCGTGCCATCGCCGATGACAGTGATTTTTTTGAAGTACATGAGATGTGGGCTGCAAATATTGTGATTGGTTTTGGCAGGCTTGATGGTCAAACGGTTGGCTTTGTTGCCAATCAGCCCATGGTACTTGCCGGAGTACTCGATTGCGATTCAAGCGATAAAGCTGCCCGTTTCATTCGTTACTGCGATGCATTCAACGTTCCACTCGTTACATTGGTTGATTTGCCAGGTTATTTGCCAGGTGTTGACCAGGAGCATGCCGGCGTTATCAGACATGGCGCAAAGGTTTTATACGCTTATAGTGAGGCCAGTGTGCCCAAACTCACCGTTATTCTTCGCAAAGCATACGGTGGAGGATACATTGCCATGTGTTCAAATCACCTTCGTGCCGACTTCGTTTTTGCCTGGCCAACGGCAGAGATAGCGGTTATGGGTCCCGAAGGCGCAGCCAACATTATTTTCCGTACTGAAATCAAAGCCAGTGATAACCCGGAAGAAACGCGCAAACGTCTCATCGAGGAATACCGTCAGAAATTCGCAAATCCATACGTTGCAGCGGCATACGGGTATGTTGATGCGGTGATTGAGCCAAATGAAACGCGAAACTATCTTACCCATTCATTGCTGCTGGCGCAGGGCAAACGGGAGATTACGCCTAAGAAAAAGCATGGAGTACCTCCATTCTAAAAATGTAAAATGCAAATTGCAAAATCAAATTGCAAAAAGGTGAGCTATTCTTACATTTAACTTTTAATATTTGACATTTGACATTTGACTTTTGATTTATAATGGGCACTATGGACGATAATCAGGAATTTATTGATTTCAAGTACGAAGAAATTTCATACAGAACCACCCTTACCAAAAAGTTTGCCAATCGGACGCCATATACTCCCCCGGATTCGCGCAGGGTAGTGGCTTTCATTCCCGGGACCATCCTCAAGGTTTTAGTGAAAGAAGGCCATAAAGTTAAAAAAGGTGATACGTTGGTTGTGCTGCAGGCGATGAAAATGGATAATCATTTGCTTGCAACCCGGAACGGCACTGTGAAAAAAGTTTACGTGAAACAAGGGGAAATTGTTCCTAAACAGTATCTCCTCCTCGAATTAAAGTAATTATACGCAATACCTGAGCGCTTCCTCTATGGTTGAAAGCACCTCATCCTTTCCAAATTTTGTTTCGGCTGATGTGGGCAAAATGGTTGGGAGTTCTGTCCACCAGGCAGAAAGGGCTTTCTGATAAGCTGCTAGATTGTGGCTGAGTTGTGTTTTCGAGAGTTTATCCGTCTTGGTAAATAGAATCACAAAACCTACTTCATTGTCGCCAAGCCAATTCATAAATTCAAGATCAATTTTTTGTGGTTCCAGGCGGGAGTCGATCAGTAAAAAAGTAAGCGCCAGATTTTCCCGTTTTTGAAGATACGATTTAATCAGGCCTTCAAACTTCTCCCGTTGTATTTTTGACAGTTTTGCGAACCCATATCCGGGGAGATCAACCAGGAACCAGGAAGAAGAACCAGATGATTCAACTTTAAAATGGTTTAGCAAACGGGTTTTGCCTGGTGTGCCGGAAACTTTTGCCAGTCCTTTTTGCGAAGCAAGCATGTTGATCAAGGATGATTTGCCAACATTTGAACGTCCGATAAAGGCAAATTCGGGAATGTCTTCCTTCGGACAAAATTGGAGGGAAGGACTGCTGCAAACAAATTCTATTTTTTCTATTTTCACTATTTTTGCTATTTATTCCAAATATATGCAAATTATTTCATAACCCGCCGCATTATCTCAACTTTGGGAATCCCGTGTGATTGATTTTGAACTGATCCGATTGGACCCGGCTGCCTACAAGGCAATGAACTGATTTGAAATTTTGAGAATTTGAAAATTTCCGGACTAAATTGATCCTTTTACAATTTTTCCAGATCGTAAACCTTTTCCTGAACCCAAGCGGCCCATTGGGCTTCACTTTTTGATTTATCGAATGTATCATGTGGAATAACATCCCCCACCATCAGGGTGATGGTTTTATTAAATTGTTTCGCCATTTCATCCACCAGATAAAGCATTTCGATGTTCGCTTTGATCCCCAGACGTTTGCGCCATCTGGCAAGGTTGTAAAACCACTCGGAATTTCGTCCGGCAACATAAACCGGGATGATGTCACGCTGATATTTTTTTGCTTTCTTGATAAAAGTGTTTTTCCATTCCAGATCACGGATCACTGTTTTTCCCTGGATGCGTTGTTTTCGGGAAACCAGTCCGGCCGGGAAGTAAAGAATTGTTTTTTCAGATGCAAAGGTATCGTTGATCAACCGGGCGTTTTCCGTATTCCGGCCGTGTTTGTTGATGGGAATGAACAGTGGCCGTAAACCGGGAACATTCATTAACAGGTCATTTACCGGGAAAACGATATCCTCCCTTATTTTTCCAAGTTGTTGCATCAGCGCCATTCCATCGAGACCACCGAGCGGGTGATTGGCTGCAATGATATACCGTCCGGAAGCCGGGATCAAAGTAATTGATCGTGGCTGAACCTTGCGTTGATCGACTATTTCAACATTTACACCAAATTCATTGAGGATGGCATCCACAAAGGGCAATCCGATTTTGTCGCGGTTGCGCCAGATATAACCGTTTACCTCTTCCTGATGGGTGATTTTTTTCAGGTATGATAAAATAAAGCCGGGAATAATTTGAAGCAACTTAGGGTTTTTTGAAGCAAACAGCGCTTCAATATCGATCAGTCGTTCGGGTATTTCTGTTATTTCATGCTGTGACATACCGCAAAAATACAAATATCTTTATTTCTCAAACGTACATACCGTATCTTTGCATTATAATTCACCGATTATACCATCACATGGAACCCATCATTGCCCCTGTTGACAAAGAATTGCTAGAATCTGAGTTGATTGACAGTACCTTTCTTCGAAACACCAACAATGGACACAATAAAATATTTGTCTTTACGGCGCATGACTCCCCAAATCTCATGCGTGAGGTAGGACGTTTGCGTGAAATTACTTTCCGGGATGCCGGGGGAGGAACGGGTAAAAGTACTGATATTGATGAATATGACACCATGGAGGTGCCGTTTCATCAGCTTGTTGTGTGGGACCCAATCGAGAGCGAGATTACCGGTGGCTACCGGTTTATCCACGGGCGGGATATACAGTGTGACCAAAAGACATGTATCCACAGTGCAACTGCCGAACTCTTTGATTTCTCCAATAAATTCATAAGGGATTATCTGCCTGTCAGCATTGAACTGGGTCGCTCATTTGTGCAACCTAATTATCAGCCACTTGTCAATTTCCGCAAGGGAATGTACGCATTGGACAACCTTTGGGACGGGCTTGGAGCCATGATTATTGAAAATCCGGATGTAAAATATTTCTTTGGCAAAATGACGATGTACCCTGATTACAACAGGACTGCCCGGGATATCGTTCTGTATTTTCTCCGACGTTATTTTCCTGATACCGAAACGTTGATGCTTCCTTTCGAGTCGGTAGTGCCTGAAACCCCCGATGCTGTGATTGCCGAATTATTTTCTGCCAGAACCTTTGAGGAAAATTACAAGATACTTATTCAAACCGTCCGTAAACATGGGGAGCATGTTCCTCCGCTCGTCAATGCATACATGAATCTTTCGCCTACCATGCGAACCTTTGGAACAGCCATCAACCATGATTTTGGAGACGTGGAAGAAACCGGAATCTTAATATATATTGAGGACATCTATCCGCGCAAGAAAGAGCGTCATCTGAAAACCTATATTCAAAGGCTTTCATCGATCAAAGGATTCAGATGGAGAAGGAAGCGGTAATATAACTATTTTACTTCCGGAGCAGCAGCTGCGTTCACTTTGCGCATCAATTTGCTCTTCAGATTGGCCGCTTTGTTTTTATGAATCACATTTTTCTTGGCCAGCTTATCAATCTGTGAAACTACTTTGGAGATATCCTTTACAAGGGTTTCCTGATCTTCAGTTTCACGTAATTTTTTAACCGCATTACGCACGGTGCGCCCCTGGTAACGGTTTTGGGTACGTTTGGTCTTTGTGTTACGGATGCGTTTTTCTGCGCTTTTGTGATTAGCCATGATTCAAATATGTTTTCAAATTGGGGTGCAAAGATACAATTATTTGGCAAAATCCCAAAGGGTTGAAGAAAAAAGGATTTTTTTTCTGGAATGTTGATAACTTTTGCGAATTTCTGTATTACCTTTTTCAAAAAATCCGATTAAGTATATAAAACTACTTAATTATGCTGGTAAAAACATTTGGAAGCGCTGTTTTCGGCATCAGAGCTATTACAGTCACCGTGGAGGTTTATATGGATCAGGGAATTCAGTTTTTCATGGTGGGTTTACCCGACAATGCCGTGAAAGAGAGTCATCAACGGATTGAATCTGCCCTACGGAACAATGGGCAGCGAATTCCAGGAAAAAAAATCATCATCAACATGGCCCCTGCCGACATTCGCAAGGAAGGATCGAGCTATGATCTGACCATCGCCATGGGAATCCTCGCCGCGAATGAAGTGATCAAAACAGAAAAGTTGGAAAAATACATGATCATGGGCGAACTTTCCCTGGATGGTGGATTGTTGCCGATCAAAGGGGCGCTTCCCATTGCCATTGAAGCGCATGAAAAGGGATTTAAAGGAATTTTGCTGCCAAAGCAGAATGCCAGAGAAGCATCCATCGTCAATGAACTGGAGGTTTATGGCATTACCTCCATTCGGGAAGTAATCGGATTTTTTAACGATGAGTTGCAATTAACTCCGATCAGAACGAATACGCGTGATGAATTTTCAGGTCAGGTTTCACGGTATGAGCATGATTTTGCGGATGTACGCGGTCAGGAGAACATCAAAAGAGCATTGGAGATTGGGGCTGCCGGAGGACACAATGTCATTTTAATCGGGCCCCCGGGAGCTGGCAAGACCATGCTGGCAAAAAGAATCCCATCAATTCTTCCTCCCCTGAACCACCAGGAGGCCCTCGAGACAACAAAAATTCATTCGGTGGCAGGAAAGCTTGGCAATCACCGGTCGCTGGTTACCATGAGGCCTTTCAGGGCTCCACACCACACCATTTCTGATATGGCGCTGGTTGGAGGTGGTACTATTCCTCAGCCGGGCGAAATATCCCTTGCCCATAACGGGGTTTTATTCCTGGATGAGTTGCCGGAATTCAAGCGTACGGTACTGGAGGTGCTCCGACAACCAATGGAGGATAGGGTAGTCACCATCTCAAGGGCTAAAATGACCCTTGAATTTCCTGCCAGCTTCATGCTGATTGCTGCCATGAATCCTTGTCCCTGTGGGTATTATAATCATCCTACCACGGCTTGTCAATGCAAATCGGGCGAAGTGCAAAAATACATCAACCGGATTTCGGGACCCTTGTTCGATCGCATTGATATTCATGTTGAAGTGGTGCCGGTTGACTTTAAACGGTTGAGCGACAGCAGGCCTTCAGAAAATAGCAAGATGATCAGAGACAGGGTGATCAGGGCAAGGCATATCCAGGAAAAACGATTTGAAGGGATGGAGATGATTCACAGCAATGCGCAGATTCCTTCAAGAATGTTGCGGGAGGTTTGCAGGATCAACGAGACCGGGAACCAGTTGTTAAAAACAGCCATGGAGAAACTGGGGCTTTCAGCGCGGGCATACGACCGGATTTTGAAAGTTTCCCGCACCATTGCCGACCTTGATGGTTCTGCGGATATCCAGTTGGAACATCTTGCCGAAGCGATCAATTACCGGTCACTGGACCGGGACAGTTGGGGACGATGATTTTTTAAACCACAATGGACTCAAAGTATTGCGCAAAGGACACGAAGGAGGGGATTATGAATGATGAACAGATTTTCAAGATGCTGCTTGATTGCTCTTTTAGGATGCATACCCGCCTTTGGCCGGGATTACTCGAAAGTGCTTATGAGCCTGTCTTGCCTTTGAGCTTAGGAAGGCTGGTCTGCGAGTGGAAAAGCAAAAGCCTATGCCCTTGGTCTATGAAGGAGAAATTCTTGAGGTTGGATATAGAATTGGTCTGATGATTGAAAGCCGGATCCTTGTGGAAATAAAATCAGTCGAGGCGCTCACCGATGTTCATCTGGCGCAAATACTGACATACCTGAAACTATCAAAGCTCCATCTCGGGCTGCTGGTAAACTTCAATGTCAGTTCTCTGAAAAACGGGATACGAAGAGTAATACGCTGATCCATATTTCTTTGTGTCCTTTGTGCAGTACTTTGATTCCTTTGTGGTTGGAACGGCACTGTTATTTTTCACTTGTCTGTAGCCTTCCTATTTATTATTTTTGCTCAGATTCAAAATGAATTTACATTGATGTGCAACAGATAAGTTGTTCGTAATAAAGAACAATATGAGACAATTTCTTTTTCTGGTGGTATTAATAATCACCTTCAATAGTTCCTACGGGCAAAATTGGACAGTCCAGAATTTTGATTCCTCGCAGTTCCTGGTGCAGGTCAGGTTTGAAAGCGCCCAGAAGGGTTATGCTGTTGGACATAATGGATTAGTCATGGTAACAAGTGACGGGGCCACCTGGAATCTTCTGAACATCGGAACCAGTGGTGATTGCCGTTCGATTACCTGCCCTTCAAAGGATACTACCTACATCTTCGGCGCCCAGAGAACCATCATGAAAACCACTGACGGCGGAGCCCATTGGGTTCCTGTGAACCCGGTTATCCCTATAACCCTCCTTGCACTTTATTTTACAGATGCCAGAACCGGGTATGCCGTGGGGCAGGACGGCATCATCCTGAAAACGACTGATGGCGGGGCTAACTGGAATACACAATCCTCAGGAACACAACAGTTGCTGAGTTCAGTCTGCTTCCCGGTAAAGGATACAGGTTATGTGGCCGGGGCGAGCGGAACATTCCTCCAAACCACCAATGGCGGAATTACCTGGACCGACAAATCGATCGCCTCTGCAGGCAACCTTCATTCAGTCGTTTTTACAAGTGCAGAGACTGGTTTCCTTATCGGAAGTTTCGAGACCTGGGGATCAGTTTACAAAACAACAAATGGTGGTTCAAACTGGTCATTTCAAACGCTGACATCCAACTATCTGTATGATCTTTGTTTTCCGAATGCCAAAACCGGCTATGCAACTGGCGGGTATACCGATATATTCAAAACCACGGATGGAGGTGCGACCTGGAAATCTGCAAGCATCGATACAAACGATTACCGGGATTATCGCGGGATATATTTCACGGATGCCAATACAGGCTATGTGGTGGGATCCTATGGAACGATCCTGAAGACCACCAACGGAGGAGGATTTCCTTCATCAGGTTTTTCTGACAATAATTTCGGGTCTCACTCTCTTCATATCGTGCCAAACCCCTCAGCTGATTACATCACCGTCACAACTTCCGTACAACAGACTGGAATGACCATTTCCGTCCTTGACCTGGCTGGCCGAGAGCTCCTTAGCCAGGTTTTCAGGAACTCTTCTACCTGGGTTGATCTCAGAGCCTTTCCAGCCGGAGTTTATTATGTCAGGTTAACCAGCCAAGGCACGGTACAGGTAGGGAAAGTGATTAAACTTTAAGGAAAAGGTCGGCGATAACGAAGCTTGCAAAGATGATGGAAGCCATACCATTCATGGTTGCGAAAGCGAGGTTGACACGGGAAATGTCTGTTGGCTTAACAATAATGTGTTCATAACACAGGAGAGTAGCAAAAATAGCTGCACCTGTCCAATAAAGAAAGTGAAAATTTCCGAGGATTCCTCCTGCTGCAACCAGTATCAGTGCCATGAGGTGGAACAAGGTTGAAAGAATCAGCGCCTTAGACCGGCCCAGTTTTGCGGGCAGGGACTTCAACTTTTCTTTCCGGTCGAATTCAATATCCTGAAGGGCATACAAAATGTCGAAACCGGCAACCCAAAAAATCACAACGAAAGAATAGACAAGCGGGAGCAGGTCAAAGCGGGCGGTTACGGCAAGGTAAGCGCCGATGGGAGCCAGTGCGAGTCCGCTTCCAAGGAATACATGCGACAAATAGGTGAAACGCTTGGTGAGACTATATCCCAACACCACAAACAGTGCAATGGGGGAGAGTAAAAAGCATAAAAAATTAAGAAAATAGCTGGCACTGATAAAAAGTATGGCATTGATGATGATAAATAGCAGAGCGGATTTCAGGCTGATAATGTCGCTTGGAATTTCACGCAAAGCAGTCCGCGGATTCTTTTTGTCAAACTCGCGGTCGACATAGCGATTGAAGCCCATGGCCGCATTGCGTGCAAAAAATACGCAGAGTAAAACAAGAATCAAAACCCGAATGCTGAGGTCATGATCCGGGGTTTTTACTGCGAGGAAAAAACCAATAAGCGCAAACGGCAATGAAAAGATGGTGTGATTGATTTTGACAAGCGAAAAATAGTTTGAAATCTTTGAGTTTCTCACAAAAAGTATTCTGGTTTATTTTGGAGGCAAAGGTAGTAAAAACAGGGTTACCAGGTTTGAAAACGGGTGTAACTATTTCACTGGTTTGTCGTCCAAGTTGTCATTGTGCAGAATTTACGTTAATTTTGTAGCTTTATATTTAAACTATGAGCAGGCAGGTTGAAGCCGTGGTTGGTTATCTGAAACATGCGGTGAGAGCCCAGTCGAAGTATCAAATTCACTCCCCCTTTGTTTTTGGTTTTTATCAGAGTGTTTTAAAAGACGATCATACTTATACGCAATACCGCGTAGTTAACAGATTGCGTAAAGAACTCGAAACGATCAGCCGGTTTATCAAACGTAAGGATATGGGAGCCAGGTGTAAAGACTTTCCCTGTGATCAGCGTTTTGTGCGGGTAAAGGACATTGTGCATCATTCATCGGTGACCCGTAAAAAGGGTGAGTTCCTGTTCCGGTTAATCAGACAATACAAACCATCCACGATTCTTGAGCTGGGAACATCACTCGGTATCAGTACTATTTATTTTGGACTTGCAGCCCCGGAAAGCCAGATTGTCACCATTGAAGGTTGCCTTGATTCTGCTAATCTGGCCCGTGAGAATTTTGTTAAAGCAGGACTTAAAAACATACATGTTATCACAGGGAATTTTGAGGATAAACTGGCCGTTGCACTCGCTGAAATGCCAGTAACAGATATTGTTTTTTTTGATGGAAACCATAAGAAAGAACCTACTGTGGCCTATTTCGAACAGTGTTTACATCACATTCATCCCGGAACTATTTTTATTTTCGACGACATTCACTGGTCGGCTGGTATGGAAGAGGCATGGACCATTATCCGGCAAAATCCACTGGTCAAAGTGAGTATTGACATTTATCACATGGGAATTGTTTTTTTTAGGGAGGAATTAAGCAAAGAAGATTTTACCATACGTTTTTAATACCATATATTCATGAATAACGAAGTAATCCGCCTCGAAAACATTGTAAAAAACTACAAGATCGGCACCATTCTGGTTGAAGCATTACGGTCAGTATCATTGGTGATCAGGAAAAATGAGTTTGTTGCGCTGATGGGGCCTTCCGGTTCGGGCAAATCAACCCTGATGAATATTCTGGGATGCCTTGATACGCCAACCAGCGGGAATTATCTTTTAAATGGCGAGGATGTAAGTAAAATGGATGACAATGCGCTGGCCGAGATTCGAAACCGCCAGATTGGTTTTGTGTTCCAGACCTTTAATTTGTTGCCACGGTCAACTGCGCTTGAAAACGTGATGCTCCCGCTCATTTACGCAGGAATAGGCAAAGCAAAACGGATGGAACTTGCAAAACAAACGCTGGAGGAAGTTAAACTTGGCGATCGCATGGCACACCGGCCAAATGAATTGTCAGGTGGTCAGCGTCAAAGAGTTGCCATTGCGAGGGCCCTCGTGAACCACCCTGCAATTATTCTTGCTGATGAGCCGACAGGAAACCTTGATTCAAAAACTTCTGTCGAAATTCTCGGGCTTCTTGAAGAGATTCATAAAATGGGAAATACAGTTATTATCGTCACACACGAAGAGGATATTGCCCAGCACGCGCATCGGATTATCCGGTTGATGGACGGTGAAATCAATGTGGATGAAGCCAATAAAAATATAAAAACCATTGCCGATTATCATTTCAATGCTGTTCAGCAGTGAGATATTTTCAGGTTCCTTTTTGAAAATTTATTGACTGATGCATAAAGAGGGCAATTACAAAAAACTTTTCAAAGATTTCAATCAACTAAACATCATGATCATAGGAGATGTAATGGTTGATTCATACTTGTGGGGCAAGGTGGAGCGGATCTCGCCCGAAGCGCCCATTCCCATTGTAGCCTTGCGTAAACGGGAGAACCGCATGGGTGGCGCTGCCAATGTAGCGATGAACATAAAGTCCATGGGGGCCAATCCCATCCTGTGTTCTGTAATTGGTACCGACGAAAAAGGAGACCAGTTCCTCGATCTGCTGAAAAAGGAGAATATCAGCGATGATGGCATTGTTAGAAGTACGCGGCGCATCACCACTACAAAGTTTAGGATATTCGGTAATTCATTCCAAATGCTCAGGGTGGATGAGGAGATGGACAATGACCTGGTCCAGGGAGATTTCCTGACGCTGATCCGTGTGATCGATCACATTCTGTCGAAAGTTAAAATCGATTGTATCATTTTTCAGGATTATGATAAAGGGGTGATTACCCATAAATTGATTCAGGAGGTAGTGAAACGGGCCCTGACAGCGAAAATACCTGTAACAGTTGATCCGAAGAAGAAAAATTTCATGGCATATCAGCAGGTAACCTTGTTTAAGCCCAACCTGAAAGAGATGAAAGATGGCTTGAATCTTGAAAAGGAACTTAATGACAATCAGTCTGTTATCGAAGCTGCCCAGCAATTGCGCACCATGCTTGATTGCAGGTATGTACTTACCACCATGTCGGACAAGGGAGTTTTAATGAGTATGAAGGATCGTTCGGAAGAAAAGAATATTTTCATCCCGGCACACATGCGGATGATTTCGGATGTATCGGGTGCCGGAGACACCGTGATCAGCCTTGCATCCCTTTGTCTGGCCATGAACAGAACTCCCAATGAAATTGCCTATATCTCAAACCTGGCCGGAGGCCTTGTTTGCGAGGAGGTTGGCGTTGTTCCCATCAGTAAAGACAAGTTACTGAAAGAAGTAATGGGCCTTATTTAACCTATGGAAACGAATGCTGACGTAATCATTGCCGGTGCAGGTCCGGCCGGCTCTCTTGCAGCTTATGAACTTGCCAGCCGCGGAGTTTCCGTGCTGATTCTTGAAAAATCCCAATTTCCACGATATAAGGTTTGTGGTGCAGGATTGACCTATAAAATTCTTCGTGAAATTCCTTTTGATGTTTCTTCAGTTTTTGAAACACAGATTCATTCCTTTGTCTTTTCCAGCGGATTCAGCGAGGTATTTACGCGTACATCTGCCGAACCGATGTTGTTTTGCACCAACCGGGATATTCTGGATGATTTTCTTCTGAAAAAAGCGGTTGAGGCCGGGGCCAGGGTAATTCACGGCGAAAAAGTGATGGAGGTAGCCCAGCAACAAGGGTTTGTAACTGTTGTGACCCGCACAGGCAAGTATCATTCAAAACTTGTTATAGGCGCCGATGGAGCTTCCAGCGCCGTAGCCCGTTCGGCAGGATTGCGTGACCATATGATGCCAGGGCTTGCCTGGGAAGCCGAAGTACAGGTAGATCCGGCAACGTTAAAAGCCTTTTCACATACCGTATTTCTCGATTGGGGTTCTTTCCCGGGTGGATATGGCTGGGTTTTTCCAAAGGGGGATCATCTCTCCATCGGAGTCGGAGGCCCTGCAAACCTTTCAAAATGGATGATGCCCTATTATGAGAAGTTGCTAAAATATCTTGCGTCCGGTTCATGGAATACCTCAGAAATCTTGAAATCCGAAATCCGAAATCCAAAATCCGAAATCCGGATTATTCACACGATATCGCTGAAATCCTGGCCTATTCCAGTCAGGGTTAAAAAGAGTCTGTTTCACAATAGCCGTGTGCTGGTGGCCGGTGATGCAGCCGGACTTACTGACCCGCTTACAGGCGAGGGTATTTATTATGCAGTCCGTAGCGGGATCCTGGCGGCAAAGAGCTGTTTTGAATATCTTCATGCCGATTCTCCATCATTGCAGTCATACACAACAGCAGTGAATGATGAATTAATGAAAGAACTGCTGGAAGCTAACCGGATCAAGTTTTTATTTAATACGGTGCCGCTGAAGATTCATCGTTTCGTTCGCGACAGCGACCGCGCATGGAAGGCATTTGCCAGGATATTACGTGGCGAACGCTGGTATGCCGATGTGCCGGCTGGGTTTGGTAAATGGAAGGGTTTGTGGGGTGTTTCCTGCCATGTTTCAAAATGGATTTCCGACTATAAGGAGAAACGTTTTTTGAAAAAGGGGTTTAATTAAAAGAAATGCAGAAAGTTGTCCTGATCACAGGTGCCGCTCATGGCCTGGGACGAGCGTTATCCCTTGAATTTCTTTCAAGGGGATGGGATGTAATTGCTACGGATGCGGACGATTTGTCCATGGCCTGGCTGCTTGAACATGAAAAGGCACGTGCGATTAAAATGGACGTTACTTTGGACGCATCCGTGAACAGTGTTTATAGACTGCTGAGTGACGAAAAAATCACTCTGGATCTGATCATCAACAATGCTGGCATTGACCGGTATTTCCCCTTATCTGAAACTCCCATTGATCAGTTTAAACATATATTTGAGGTAAACGTTTTTGGCGGGTACCGGGTTAACCAGGTTTTTTTACCGATTGTAAAAAAACCAGGCGGCAGGATCATCCATATCAGCAGTGAAAGCCTTAACCTGACAGTTCCCTTTATGCCTTATCCGTTAACAAAGAGGCTTGTGGAAGGTTATGCCAAGGCCCTTCGAATTGAACTTCGGTTTTCAGGGATTGATGTTGTTATAATTCGTCCGGGGGCCATCAGAACTAGACTGCTTGAAACTGTTTCAAATATTAAACCTGCGCCTGGAAAATGGATTCTGGAAAAGCAATTTGCAAGATTTGCAGCAACGGCATCCAAAGAAATCGGGAAAACATTATCACCGGAACAGGTTGCAGCCTTTATCTGGAAAGTTTCAAATATCAGGTATCCTTCAGCGGTGTATAACATAAACAACATGCTGCAATTACGCATTGCTGCATTGCTGCCCTACAAATGGGTTGAAAAAATAATTTACCGGAAACTTTCTTCGTGACTTTGTGACGCTGTGACTGTTTCTTTTATACCGTCAGCAAATTTTTAACAATCACCGAAATCATTTTATTGTCAGCTTTTCCTGCGAGTTCCTTTGAAGCTGCACCCATAACCTTTCCCATGTCTTTAACAGAGGCGGCGCCTGTTTGTGCAATAATCACTTTTATCACTTCGGCAACTTCGGCTTCACTCATTTGCTGAGGCAGATAGGTTTCAATGATTGAAGCATCATATAGCTCTTTTTGGGCCAGGTCCTGCCGGTTTGCCTGGATATAGATTTCAGCCGATTCACGGCGTTGTTTTACAAGTTTCTGGAGAATTTTCAATTCGAGTTCTTCTCCAACTTCACCGGTACCACCTTCTTTGGCTTTTTCGAGCAGCAAGGCTGCCTTAACGGCCCTGATCGCCTCAAGTTTTTCAGCATTGCGCGCCAGCATTGCTGTCTTGATATCATCATTGATTTTTAATTCGAGGCTCATCTAATCAACTTTTTTATTAAGAAATTTATTCTCACTTCTGAGTTCTATCGATTTATCAGCGTTTTCAGCGATCAGGCAATCCGCAATTTGCGAAACTGATGAAGGAGTGACCTCACTCAGCTCCACATGACGCCGTTTATATGCCGGAACATTCTCGATTTCGTAAAGATTCTGTTCAATTGGCTGATGTGTTTTTAATTTTTCGCTCAGTTCGCGTAATTTGGAAACACGTTCAAAGGCTTTTTTACTCTGAAAATCGTTGGTTTCAGGTTCAACAGGGTAAGGGGTTAGATTGATCGGCTGAGGTTTGTAAATAAGCTGAGAATCAGTCAAATCCAGATTATTCATCGGTTGAAAGTTCTCAACGAGCGTTTCTGCCGGTTCCGGCTGAAAATCGGGTTCAGGTTTTTCAATAATAAACTCAATGTTTCTGGATGTTTCAGCAATATCATTTTCAGGAGAATACAAAGTGGGAACCGGAATCAAGGGCGCCACTACCGGTTCGATCCTGGATTCCACGGGTTCGGTATTTATCGGTTCCGGGATAAAAGTACGTTTTTCTATTTTTGGTGCATTGTTGTCATAAAGTCCGAAAACTTTCACTACTTCTGGTTCACTCGGGCCTTTTTGTTTATGGTCTTCATCAAACCCTGTAGCAACAATGGTAACGCTGATCTTATCATCAAGACTCTCGTCAAACCCATTGCCCCAGATGATATCACCGGTAGATTTTGTTTTTTCCTGAATATAATCGGTAATTTCGGTTACCTCATCCATGGTAATCTCATTCTTTCCTGAGGAGATGTAAAGTAGCAGATTTCCGGCGCCATTGATGTCGTTGTTGTCAAGTAATGGGGAATTCAACGCTTCTTCCACTGCCATTTGAGCACGGTTCGGTCCATTGGCAATACCTGTTCCCATGATGGCTACTCCGCTGTTTTTCATCACGGTTTTAACATCTTCGAAGTCAACATTGATATAACCGGCAACGGTGATAATTTCAGCGATGCCTTTTGCTGCGGTGGTCAATACATTATCAGCGCGGGTAAAGGCTTCCGAGAGTGGCAGATCTCCGCACAGGAGACGCAGTTTATCATTGCTGATGATCAGCAGTGCATCAACATTCTGTTTGAGCTGACGAATTCCATCTTCGGCAGATTGGCGGCGTTTCCTCCCTTCAAAAGAAAAGGGAATGGTGACAATCCCAACCGTCAGAATATCCAGTTCCCTGGATATCTGGGCGATTACAGGAGCTGCACCGGTTCCGGTTCCCCCACCAAGACCTGCCGTAATGAAGAGCATTTTTGTTCCTTTATCAAGCACCGCCCTGATGTCGTCTGAATTTTCAAGCGCCGCATTGCGCCCCACAGAAGGTGCAGCTCCGGCGCCCAGTCCCCCGGTGAGATTCGCTCCAAGTTGGATTCTGGTAGGAACCGGACTCGATTCCATGGCCTGAGCATCGGTATTACATATAATAAAATCTACCCCTTTGATCCCTTGCTGGAACATATGGTTTACTGCATTGCTGCCACCACCGCCAACACCGATAACCTTAATGATAGAGGACTGATTTTTAGGTAATTCGAATTTTAACATCTCTGCCATGATAATTTATTTTTGAATTGTTAAAAGTATTAAGAAAGAATATTGAAAATTGAGGATAAGTATTTAGTTATCAACGAATGATTGTTAATAACGCGTCAATCAACGTCTTCCTCAAACATGCTTCTGATTTTATCCATGAATATTTCGGGAAGTCGTTTTGTTGGGTTTGAAGGATCTTTGGATTTCCGGTCTTTTCCCTTTTTCTTTTTGTCGTCCGGCTCGGGAACTTCTGCCTGGATTACAGCCGTTTCAGGTTTCATCTTATCCACTTCTTTCAAGTAACGGCCAATTCCTTCAATCACCAAACCAACTCCGGTTGCAAACATCGGACTGGCCATCTCGGTTACCACATCGGTGGAAAGGTGTTCGTTCGGGTACCCGATGCGGGTGTCGAGACCGGTCATGAATTCCGTTAACTGGGCAATGTGCTTCAGTTGAGCGCCCCCACCGGTAAGCACGATACCTCCGATGAGTTTTTTCTCATATCCTGAATTTTTAATCTCAAAATAGATATGTTCAATGATCTCTTCCATCCTGGCCTGAATGATCGATGCAAGGTTTTTAAGGCTGATTTCCTTGGGTGTTCTGCCGCGCAGCCCTGGAATAGCAACAATCTCTTCTTCTCTGTTTTCGCGCGCAAGCGCTGAACCGAATTTTACTTTCAGCTCTTCAGCGTGTTTTTTAATGATGGAGCAGCCTTCTTTGATATCTTCGCTGATGATTTCACCACCCAGAGGAATCACCGCAGTATGACGGATAATTCCGCCATGGAAAATAGCGATGTCGGAAGTCCCGCCGCCGATGTCGACAAGTACCACACCGGCTTCCTTTTCCTCTTCACTGAGTACCGCTTCTGCAGAGGCCATGGGTTCTATGATCAATTCAACCACCTCAAGGCCTGCTTTACGCACACATTTATATATGTTTTTTGCAGCGGCTGTTTGCCCGATGATGATGTGAAAATTGGCTTCGAGTGAACTTCCGATCATCCCTTTTGGTGTGGTGTTGCCATGCTCTCCATCGATACTGAATTCCTGTGGAATGACATCAAGAATCTCTTCTCCGGGGTTCATGTTGAGATTGTACATGCTGTTGCAGAGCTTGTCAATGTCCTGCTGGCTTATTTCAGTTTCGCTGTCCTCCCGGATCATGCTGCCCCGGTGTTGCAAACTCTTGATATGTTGCCCGGCAATGCCGACATTGACATATTTAATGTCAACCCCTGATTTTGCGGAGGCCTCTGCCACGGCATCTTTGATTGATTGTACGGTGTTGTCAATGTTGGCTACAACGCCGCGTTTCACTCCAATGGATGGCACTTTGCCGTATCCGAGTATGTCAATTTTTCCATGTTCGTTTTTACGGCCAACAATCACCGCGATTTTAGTTGTACCTATGTCGAGTCCGACAATGATGCCTGATTTTTCCATGCTTGCTTAATTTTTAGAACAAACCACTTGATTCTTGTATTTAATATTGATAATGCTGTATTTATTCCATCCGATTTTATTCAGTCCGAAGCGATAAAACGCATATAACCTTTTGAATTTATCATCGAGATCATCAGCCTTGCCCAACAGGATTACATGATTTCCGATCCGGGGAATGAGTTCGAATTCGATGTTTTCATTCACATAGATTTGCGCGATCTGGGCCTTCAGAAATTTATCATGCGTGATGTACATGGTTAATCTGTAAAGGTTTGTCAGCAGCGAATCATAAAACACTGAGTCGGATAGTGAAAGAATGTTGATTCTGTAATTCGGATTTTTAATGTACGAATCGTCGATTGTGCCGTTTGCTACCAGCACACGCGCTGAAAAATTTGGGTTGACCGGCAAGAGGGCACCAGACTCATCCAGGTAAAAACTTTCGTATTTCCTGTTGATAATACGCAGCAGAGGCTCGCGTTGACGGATTTCGACGAAAAGAGTTCCTTCATTGTTCTCATAAACAGACACTTTTGCCACATAAGCCTGTTTAAGGATAGCATTCTCAATGGATCCTGTATTGATATAACCGAGGGGCTTCCCCTTTAGCATTCCGGATGTTTTCAGCAGGATGGAATCAATATCTTTTTTTGTTATTAACACATCAGCTGCACCATAGTTGATCTTTATATCGATTTTTTTACAAGTCTGACTGTAATGTTCAACCTCCACAAACCCAACCAGCACCCCTGCGCCGGCAACCAGCAAGATCCATACAACAATCGTTAATATTTTCAAAAACTTTTTCATCTACAGGTTAGGTTCTTTGAGCAATTGAGTGATTGGATCTACAAACCGGTCAATATCACCCGCGCCGAGCGTTAATAATACCTCCGGTTCACAATCTTTGATTTCCCGTATCAGGTCATCTTTCTGAACCAACTTTTTATGTTTAAGGTTCACCCGGTCGAGCAGCATTTGAGAATTGACCCCGGCAATGGGTTTTTCCCGGGCAGGATAAATATCAAGAAGCAGTAGCTCATCAAGCAATTCAAGGCTTCGTGCAAAACCATCGGCAAAGTCGCGGGTACGTGTAAAGAGGTGCGGCTGAAATATACCGGTAATTTTTTTCTGCGGATACAGATCACGGGTAGCGCCGATACAGGCTCTGAGTTCTTCGGGATGATGGGCATAATCGTCGATATAAACCAGCCCCGGACGACGGACCCTGAACTCGAAACGCCGTTGAACGCCTTCGTAAGTGAGAAATGCTGTCCTGATCGCCTGTTCGTCAAGGCCGAGCATACAACCCACTGACAAGGCGGCAATGGCATTTTCAAGGTTGAATTTACCTGGAACGCCCAGTACAAGACCTTTTATAATTCCTGCAGGGTGGACAAAATCAAAATGGAATAAGCCATCTTCCACATGGATATTTTGTGGAAAAAATGAAGCTCCGGAGGCAAGTGTGTAATCAAATATTGTATAATTGGCTGTATTTTCCGGAGTGATCAAAGTTCCGGCTTTCATGGCCAAAGATCCTCCTGGGACAATTTTTGAGGTAAACTCGGCAAAAGTCCTTTTCATATCATCGTGGTTGCCATAAATGTCAAGGTGGTCGGCATCCGCTGAGGTAATAATGGCGATATAGGGAGAGAGTTGCAGGAATGACTTGTCATATTCATCAGCCTCCACAACGCAATACGATCCGGACAAATTGCCGTTTGGTGGCCCAACCCAGAAATTTGTACCATAGTTTTTTGATATTCCGCCAAGAAAAGCCAGGGTATCCTTTCCAGCTGTTCGCATCATGTGTGCGATCATGGTTGAGGTGGTGGTTTTCCCATGGGTTCCGGCAACGGCAATGGTTTTATACTTACGGGAAATCAAACCCAGTACTTCTGCCCTTTTTTTTAACGGGATAGCATGTTCTTGAAAATAGAGGAGTTCCTGATGATCCGATGGCACCGCAGGGGTGTAGATAACAAGGTCGGGATGGGCTGGCAACAAGCTCACATCTTCTGTAAAGTGGATATGCATTCCTTCACTGATCAATTGATCGGTAAGGGTGGTCGGCGTTTTGTCATACCCTGAAACCATTGCACCTTCAGATAAAAAATACCGTGCCAGGGCGCTCATGCCGATGCCGCCGATGCCGAGGAGGTAGACGGACTTTGGAATGACGAATGACGAATGACGAATGACGAATGATGGGGGTTGTTTGCCAATTTCGTCACTTGTCATTTGTACTTTGTCATTTGGTTTGATAAGTGATAACGCTACATCAGCAATTGTTTCGGCTGCGTTGCTGATTCCCAGTGCCCATATGTTTTTACCAAGTTCAGACTGGAGGGTTTGGTTGCTGAACAGGTCTGTAATTGTTTTCCCGAGAATTTCCATGGCCATATTGTCGCTGACAATGATCGCAGCATTTTTATTGGTCAGGGCTTTCGCATTTTTGGTTTGGTGATCTTCTGAAACATTGGGTGATGGAATCAGAATAACCGGTTTTCCGACGACACAGAGTTCGGAGATGGCAATAGCCCCGGCACGGGAAACAATGATGTCGGCAGCAGCATAAGCCAGGTCCATGTGGTCGATGAAAGGCAGGATGAATAGATTTCGGATTTGGCTCCGCCGAGCTCCGCTTCGCTCCGGTTCGGATTTTGGATTTTGGAATTGAAAGGAGGATTCCGGGAAACAGGATTTTATATTATCATAGTAATATTTTCCGGTTTGCCATAGAATCTGGAAATCATTACCGATGCCTGATTCCTGAACAAATTTCAACATCGCCTGGTTGATTGTTCCGGCCCCGAGGCTTCCTCCGATCACCAGCAGCGTTTTTCTTTCAGATGCAAGCCCAAAATGCTGCAACGCTTCCTCCCGCTTTCCGGAAATTATCACGATATCCTGGCGAATAGGATTGCCGGTAAACACTATTTTAGTTTGCGGAAAATATTTACTCATTCCTTCATAAGCCACACAAATCTTTTGCACCCTGCTTCCCAGGAGCCTGTTGGTTATGCCAGGATAAGAATTCTGCTCCTGGATGAGCGTGGGGATCTTTTTCAGCGTTGCCACGCGCAACGTTGGCCCGCTTGCGTAGCCTCCAACTCCGATCACCACATCAGGTTTAAATTTGCCAATGATTGACCATGCTTTCAGCAAACTGGTAGTGAGTTTTAACGGAAAGGCAAGGTTTTTCCAGGTAATTCTGCGCTGGAAACCGCTGATGGTAAGTCCTTCAATCGCATATCCCGCAGCAGGTACCTTTTCCATCTCCATCCGCCCTTTTGCGCCAATGAAAAGAATTTCAATATCTTTCACCTTGGCCTTGAGCGCATTTGCAATGGCAATGGCGGGAAAAATATGTCCGCCTGTACCTCCTCCGCTGATGATGACACGTTTCATATGGCCGGTACCGTTTTAGAATTTTTACTAAGGGTTGGTTCCTGGAGGATTTCGACTTCCGTACCATCCCTGGTTTCAATTTCGGCGGTTCGGCTTACACTGAGAATGATTCCGAGTGAGATACTGGTGAACCAGATAGAGGTTCCACCCATACTCACGAGGGGAAGTGTTTGACCGGTAACCGGAAACAGGTTTACCGCCACTGCCATGTTGATGAGCGCCTGGAAGACCAGGCTGAAGCCAATGCCGATACTCAGCAGGGATCCGAAATTCCCCTGGCTTTTTGTAGCGATCCGGATAACCCGGAAAAACAAAATCAGGTAAAGCAGCAGTACAAAGCTTCCGCCAACCAATCCGTACTCTTCAATAATGATCGCGAAGATAAAATCGGAATAGGGGTGTGGCAGAAAGTTTCGCTGGGTACTTTTTCCGGGAGATTTACCAAGGATTCCACCCTGAACGATTGCTATTTTAGCCTGATCAACCTGATAGGTGGCATCGGGATCAGCTTCTTTTTTATTGATAAAGTGATCGATACGGGCAACCCATGTGGTTCCTCTCGGGAACAATGTTGGAAAGGATTTTGATAACATGAAAATCATCACGATGCCCACGATGCCAAGTAAACCAAGCGAAATCATGTATTTCAGGCTGATCCTGCCGATGAACATCAATACAATGCAGGTGACAAACAGAATGGCGGCTGTTGAAAAGTTTGCAGGCAGAATCAGCAATGTAACGGCAATCACCGGGATGATGACAGGCAGAAAACCTTTGCGAAAATCCTGGACAAGCTCCTGTTTCTTGCTCAACACCCGTGCAAGGTACATGATAAGAAAGAGCTTGGCTACATCGGAACTCTGAAAAGTGAGGTTCACAATAGGAACCGTAAGCCACCGGTTCGCTTCGTTAAGGTTTGTCCCGGAGATAAGTGTGACCAGCAGCAAAGGGAAGGTAAGGAACAGTCCGATTTGTGAAATGCGCGAATAATAGGTGTATTTGACCAGATGGGTGATATACATCAACCCCAGGCCGAAGACCAGGATCATGAAATGTTTAAAGAGGTAATACTCGGTGTTGCCATGTTGTTTTTTATACGCAAGGGTCCCTGTTGAACTGTAAACAGCCAACAAAGAAAAAATGCACAGGATCACTACAACGATCCAGATCACTTTATCTCCCTTTATATCTTTTGCTACTTTCAACATGGGGAAATGACTTATAAGTTTTTAACAGCTTTGCGAAATGCATTCCCGCGTTCTTCCAGATTGTCGAAAAGGTCGAAGGAGGGACAAGCTGGTGAGAGAAGAACTGCATCACCATTGTTTCCCATGTAGTAGGCGGTATCAACTGCTTCTACCATTGAAAATGCATCAATCATCGGGATATCGAGTGCTTCAAAGGCTTCATGAATACGTGTGGTATCCACGCCCAGGCAAACGATTCCTTTCACTTTTGTTCGTACAAGATGGCGTAAAGTTGAATATTCATTACCACACTCAACCCCACCAACGATCCAGATGATGGGTCTTGAGGTGCTTTCAAGGGCAAACCAGGTGGAATTCAAGGTGGATGATTTGGAATCGTTTATAAACTCCATACCTTTTATAATGGCAACCAACTCCAGGCGATGTTCAACCTGCTGCAAACCGTAAAAGCTCTCTTTGATATACTCTTTACGGATTCCACGGATCTTTGGGCCAATTGAGGCAGCAAGTGATTCATAAACTGTTGTTTGTCCCTGTTTTGCCAATGCTTCGAATGTCATGTTTTTTATCTTAATTTGAGTGTGACAATGGTTAATACGGCCAGCATGATGCCAACGATCAGAAATCGCATCACGATTTTTGACTCATGGTAGCCAAGCTTTTGAAAATGATGATGAAGTGGTGACATCCTGAAGATTCTCCTTCCTTCACCGTACTTGTTTCTAGTGTATTTGAACCAGGTAACCTGCATCACCACCGAAAGGGTTTCAGCGAGGAAAACTCCGCAGAAAATGGGAATGAGGATCTCTTTACGAATCATGATGGCAAACACCGCAATGATACCGCCCAGGGCCAGGCTTCCGGTATCACCCATGAATACCTGCGCCGGAAAAGAGTTATACCAGAGAAAGCCAATGCATGCACCTACAAAAGCTGAAATGTAAATAGTTAGCTCTCCTGTATTTGGTATATACATGATATTCAGGTAATTTGCAAAAATGCTGTTGCCGGAAACATAGGCCAGCACCCCAAGTGTGAGCCCGATAATGGCAGCCGATCCCGTTGCAAGTCCATCAAGGCCATCGGTAAGGTTAGCCCCATTGGAAACAGCAATGACGATGAAGATCACAATGGGAATAAAAACAAGCCATGTCCATTTTTTTGCGTCTTCACCCATCCAGGAAATCAGTGAACTGTAATCAAATTCATTGTTCTTTACAAACGGGATGGTCGTTTTGGTTGATTTAACCGTGGTTTTGGAAAAGATCTTACTTTTATCCGTCGTCGATTCCATGGCGAAAACATCTGTGGTGGGTACATATGCAGACTGCCGTACCCGCTCTTTGATCACAATGCTGTCGCTGAAATACATCGTGAGTCCTACAATCAAGCCCAGACCAATTTGTCCGAGAACTTTCAGTTTTCCGGGCAATCCTTTCTTATCCTTCTTGAATACTTTAATGTAATCATCCAGAAATCCGATCAGTCCCAGCCATACTGTTGCCACCAGCACCAGGATTATGTAGAGGTTGTCAAGTTTAGCAAAAAGCAGCGATGGGATCAGGATGGCTGCCAGGATGATAAGGCCACCCATGGTAGGGGTACCCTGCTTCATGTTCTGCCCCTCCAGTCCCAGGTCGCGCACTGTTTCACCAACTTGTTTTTTACGCAGGAAGTCGATAAGGCGTTTTCCGATGATCATTGAAATGAATAATGAGGTGATCAACGCCGCCGCCGCCCTGAATGAAATGTATTGAAATACACCGGCCCCGGGGATGTTAAATGCTTTGTGCAACCATGTAAAGAGATAGTACAACATAGGCTTAGCGGTTTACCATGTTATCGTTTCCGAAAATTTCCTGAAGCACCTCTTTGTCATCGAAGTGATGCCTGACTCCCTTGACTTCCTGATAGTTTTCATGCCCTTTCCCAGCCACCAGAATGATGTCCCCTGATTTGGCAAGTGCACAGGCGGTTTTTATGGCTTCCAGCCGGTTGACAATGACCAGCACTTTTTTGGCATGATGAGGTTCCACACCTGCTTTCATTTCTGCCAGAATTGCTTCTGGTTCTTCATGGCGGGGATTATCAGAAGTAAGGATGACCCGGTCGCTGAGGATTGTTGCAATCTTTGTCATGACCGGCCGCTTTGCCGCATCCCGGTTTCCCCCGGCGCCCACCACCGTGATCAGCTGTTCATGGTGACCACGAATTTCATTGATTGTTTCCAATACGTTTTTTAGTGCATCAGGTGTATGGGCATAATCCACAATTCCCGTGATATTATCAGCAGACATCACGTAATTAAACCGGCCTGCAACCGGGTCCATCCTGCTCAGGAGTGTGAGAACCTCTGTTTTATCCTGTCCAAGCAGTACAGATGCTGCATATACTGTGAGCAGATTGTAGGCGTTGAACGTACCGATGAGTTTAAACCATACTTCTTGCCCATCCAGGTTTAAATGTATTCCATGGAATTGATTTTCGATGATCCTGCATCTGAAATCGGCCATTGCCTGGAGGCTGAGGGTGTATTTGGCAGCCTGGGTATTCTGGATCATCACCCTCCCGTTTTTGTCATCTTTGTTTACCAATGCAAAGGCTGTGGCCGGAAGGTTGTCAAAAAACGTTTTTTTTGCATGGAGGTAGGCGTCAAAAGTTTTGTGATAATCGAGATGATCGTGGGTAAGGTTTGTGAAAATGCCTCCGGCAAAACTGAGTCCGGCGATCCGTTGCTGGTCTACAGCATGAGAAGAGACTTCCATAAAACAGTATTCACAACCCTCCTTGACCATGCGGGCAAGCAATTCGTTGAGCTGAACAGGATCGGGGGTAGTATGTGTTGCCGGTACTTCAACATGGTTTATTTTATTGTTGATGGTTGAGATGAGACCCGAGCCAAAACCAAGCGCAAGAAACAACTGATGCAATAAGGTAACGATTGTTGTTTTGCCGTTTGTGCCGGTCACGCCGATCAGTTTAAGCTTTGAAGAAGGATTTCCATAAAATTCTGAGGCCGTTACGCCCAGCGCCAGAGATGTTTTCTCAACCACCACGTAGGTAACTCCATCATGCATCATTGCGGGAAGATGTTCACAAACAATTACTGAAGCCCCTTTTTCAATAACAGCATTGATGAATGAATGACCGTCGGAGATAGTACCCGGCACTGCAAAAAATACATTTCCAGGCGTCACCTTACGTGAATCGAACTGTATCCCACTGATGGTGATATCGGTGCTTCCGTTTATACCGGTGACCGGAATATTGCCGATGATATCCCTGAGCAGCATCATGCCTGGGTTTTTGGTTTTTCCTGTTTAACTTTCAGCTCGATCACCACAGGCATACCTTTATAGATGCCAAATCCGGGGTTGACCGATTGTTTCACAACGGTTCCCCTGCCGTTCACCAGCACATTCAGCCCTTGTTGTTCAAGGAGATAGAGTGCATCTTTCAGGCCCATGCCGCATACATCGGGCATTATTCCCCGTACAACGGAAGCAGCCGAGAGTACCATATTGTCTGAGGAAACTTCGGGGCGGGCCCAGGTTGATTGTCCGTTTTCAGGGCGGGCCTTCATGTTGAGAAGAGAGAATGCATCAGTCAAGTCTTTCATCTGTCCTGATTGGGCAAAAGGCAGGTGTGAAGAGACAGTGTCGACAGGTAAAGGAATCATGATGTCGGGACGGATGGCATAAAGTTTATCCGATAATTCACGAAAAACCGGCGCGGCAACAGCGCCGCCATAGTATTTCCCCTTTCTGGGGTTTACAATGACGACGATCAAAGAATATTTTGGATTGTCGGCAGGAAAATACCCAACAAACGATCCCTTGTACTGAACCTGTTTGGTTCCCTGGCGATACCCTTTGTTTCCGGCGGCTATCTGACAGGTACCCGTCTTCCCGGCAATTTTATAGTTGGGGGATTTGATGCTTGCACCCGTGCCTTCTTCCACCACTCCTTCAAGCATCAGTTTTGCTTGCTGGATGGCCCAGGGTGAAACGATCTGAGGATTGATCACCACCGGGTTGAACCGCTGAACGAGTTGGCCGTTCTTGCGAATCTCGCGTACAAAGAGCGGTTTAACCATCACCCCGTTGTTTGCCACTGCATTGTAGAGGGCAAGAAGGTGTATGGGCGCCAGTGAAATTTCATAGCCGATTGACATCCAGGGCAGTGAAAGTGCCGACCAGTATTTGCTTTTGGTGTTTTTGATATATGGTCTTCCTTCTCCGGCGATTTGAAGTCCCAGTGGCCGGTTGATGCCGATCCGGTAAAGACCGTCGATATATCGTTGGGCAGAGTCTGAATAGGCACTGTAGACCATTCTGGAGGTACCCACGTTTGACGATTTTTCGAATACCTGCAGCGCTGTGATGACTCCGAGCCCATGATGAGAATCTTCCATCTTACGACCGGAATAATAGGTAATTCCACCCGAACAGTTTACCGGAGTGGTGAGATTAATTTTGCGATCGTCAAGGGCTACCAGAAACGAGGCCAGTTTAAATGTTGAACCGGTTTCCTGGCTTTCACCAATCGCATAGTTAAAAATTTCTTCGTAGGTTCCCCGTTTTGTGAGGCCCAGGTTGGCCATGGCCCTCAGGTAGCCTGTTTTCACTTCCATCAGGATCACACAACCATGGTCGGCGCTGTCGGCAATGAGTTCCTTGCGGAGGGAGGTTTCTGCCAAGTCCTGGAGGTTTACATCAAGGGTGGTGATAATGTCATTGCCGTTTTGTGGTTCTACCTGGCTTTCAGGATCAACCGGCACCCAGGCCTTGCCTCCGATGCGACGCATGAGTTGCTGGCCATTGACGCCTTGCAGGTTTTTTGTAAACGAACCCTCCAGGCCGACAAACACCTTGTGTTCGGCTTCCCCGCTTTCATATCCGATGATACGGCGGGCCAGTGATTTGTAAGGAAGTTCCCTTTGGTATTGGGCAATGATGATCATACCCCCTTTATATTTTCCACGTTTGAAGATGGGAAAATGCTGCATTTTCTTCAGATCGGGATAAGTAACATCACGCCGGATCAGCAGATACCGGATGTGGTTTCTCCTACCATCCCAAAGCATATCTTTATATGATGACGGGGTTCTGTCTTTGAACAATTGTGAAAGACACACCGACAGGGAATCAACGTTTTTGCTGAAAACCTCATCAGTGATGGAGTCGGTCATTACATCCATCCTGACTTCGAAAATGGGAATGGATACGGCGAGCAGGCTGCCATCATCGGCCAGAATATTGCCACGGATTGCCTCCATCTCAACCAGACTGATCTCTTGTTTTTTAGCCATTTCGAGGAACTCTTTCTTTTCAAACTGCTGGATCATGATCACCCTAGCAATAATGAAAAGCCCGAATAGCAAAACAGCCAGGTAAACCAGGTAAACACGGATCAATATGCCTTTTTTGATCTCTTTCATTGACTTATGGTTTCTTTGGCTGAATTGCTTCGCCTGAATAAAGAATTTTATAAGGAGGCATTTTTGCTTCCTTGAGACCCTGGATGATCGCCCGCTTGGATATTTCCGACTGACGTCCCTGAAACATCAGGATCGATTTGGTTGTGATATATCCGTATCGCAACTCTTTCAGTTCAATCTTTGTTCGTTCAATCGCCTTGAATTTTTTTTCTGTATAATAGGTATTGGCGATATAAACCATGGCAAGCAGCGCAACATAAAGGATAAACAGGAGATTCCCGGTCACCCATTCTTTCGAAAGGTAATCGCCTCCAAGGAAATCCTGTACAGCTCTCCGGCTCTTGTTCGACCTCTTAACCGCTTTGACAGGCTCTTTTTCCGGCGCATGCACATCAAACCCAGGATTCTCCTCCGCCGGGGTGTTTCCCGACGTTGGAGAATCATTCAAAACATGAGACTGATCGTTATATTTCAGGTTTTCCTTCACTATTATATTTTTTCGGCCACCCGCAATTTTGCACTGCGTGACCGGTTGTTTTCTTCAACTTCTTGTTCTGTCGGCACAATGGCTTTGCGGGTTATCACCTTTAAAGGCGCAAGCACATTGCCATAAAAATCTTTTTCAACGATGCCTTCGAAATTACCCGAGCGGAAATAGTTTTTAACCAGTTTGTCTTCCAGCGAATGATAAGCGATTACAACCAATCTGCCTTCAGGTTTTAACGCATTTACAGCTTGCTTCAGGAATTCCCTCAGGGATTCCATCTCCTGGTTCACTTCTATGCGCAGGGCCTGAAAAATCTGTGCCTGGTATTTGAATTCTTTGCCACGTTCGGCGCAGGTATTGGCTATTTCTTTGAGTGCACTGGTTGTTTCCACCGGTTTGATTTTTCGTGCTTCCACAATGCGGGAGGACAGTTTGCGCGCATTTCTTATTTCACCATAAGTAAAGAAGAGATCACTCAGGTTTTCTTCGCTGTATTGATTTACGATATCCTTCGCTGTTTGCTTCTTTTTCTGATCCATACGCATGTCGAGCATTCCATCGAACCGTGTTGAAAACCCACGTTCCGGCTGATCAATCTGGTGTGAGGAAATGCCGAGGTCGGCAAGAATTCCATCCACCTGGGCCGAATTGTGCAGTTTCAGGAAATTGCGCAGAAACCGGAAATTGTTATTCACCATGATCAGTCGCGGGTCATCGATCCTGTTCATGATGGCCTCCTCATCCTGGTCAAATGCAATTAATTTTCCACCCTGCAATTTTTCGAGGATGGCTTTTGCATGTCCTCCGCCTCCAAAGGTGGCATCCACATAAATGCCACCGGGCTTGATAGCCAGTGCATCAATACTTGCATCAAGCAATACACTTTTATGGTAAATCATTGCCGGAGGTGCTAATATTCAGATTACCCATTACTTTTTCGGCCAGTTGTGCAAAATCCTCCGGCTCTTTTGAAACAAGGTCAAGGTAGGTTTTCTTATTCCATACCTCAATCCTGTCAGAGTAAGCAAACAAAATAACATCCTTGTCGATTGATGCGTAGTCGAGTAACGGTTTTGGCAGCAGTAACCTGTTCTGATTGTCGAGTGAAAGGGGGGTAGCGCCATTGTTGAATGCCCGTACAAACTGACGATGATCTTTAACAAACAGGTTCAGCTTATTCATCCTGGCAGTGGTTTCATCCCAAACATTCTGCGGATAAAGTACCAGGCAGCCTTCAAAACCACGATTGATGACAAACTTATCATGTGCCTCCGGGCTGATCTGTTTTTTCAGCGCAGCAGGAAGAATGACGCGGCTTTTATCATCAAGCCTGCACTCAAATTCACCGATTAAGTTTGTTGTTGACACCTGTTTTTATTTCGAGTGTAAATATATACAGAATTCCCCCACATTTTCCCACATTTCCCCACTGTTAATAACTTTTTTTGCAAAAAGATATTGTAAGTGCTCTTCTGAATGTTTTTTTCAAGACTTTTATGAAAACAAAAAATGAAAAATTTCATGCAGATTTTCGCTGAAAAGAATGCAGATTCACGCTGATATTGTTCTATATGGCCGGACAGTCTTTTATAGAAATATCATGGAGGACTTAATTCCCGAGTCAAATGGGGTCTTCTGAAGCAAGTATAAAATAATGGGATGGATTTTTTTTAGCCGTTATCCGCTTCCTTTTCTGCGTAAATCAGCGTGAAATAATTCCATCCAGGTTGGGAAAACCCAGGATCACGGGTGAGCAATAACCAGCTTGCTGGTACCTTCTCCCAAGTGGATTACGTATATGCCGGTTGGAAGGTCTACAACAGAGATTGTTGCCAGGCCGTTGAATGGAAACTCAAGAACTGTTTGGCCGTATAGATTGTCAATTCTTCCCGTTGCTTGGTTTTGCGAGCCCATGAATGATTTGATTGTGATGGTTACATCGGCCGGGTTGGGATACACCTTCCATGAACCATCATAAGATGTTTTTATTGAAGAAATTCCCGGGATTATTTCAGCAGGAATGCCTTTGGTGATGTAATTCAATCCTCCGGAGAAGTTTCCGGTGATGAGATCAAAAGCATCAGGATCTGTGAGATGGCCTATGGTAGGAGAAGTTTGCCAGCCAAAAATGGTATCATTCGGGGTGGATGAGAGCCATGTGTATAATCCACTGGTTTCTGTGAATTTCCCATTCAGGTTGTGATCAATATTCCCGTAAAGATGAATGCGCCCTTCATCCGAACCTACAATGAGGAAAGTACTCCCGTCAGTTTGTCTTGCAAAACAGGGGATGCTGAATCCGTTGTAAGAGACATTGTAATTTGTCACATTTACTTTGCCGAGACTGTCTGTTATTAGCGAAAACAGAGGATTTTCAACTGTTCCGGTATTTTTATAATAATTAAGGTTTCCGTTTTGTTCTCCAATGATCAGGTCAGGGATATCATCATTATCCAGGTCGAAAATTTGCGGAGCACTGTAATCCCCTGCATCGATTCCCTGCCAGTTTTTGACCGGTGGATCAAAAACCGGGACCCCGGAATTATTTCCAACGTTTTTAAAGAAAGCCAAAGTTCCATCATTATTGCCAACAAGCATATCCGGGTGCCCATCCCCATTCAGATCGCCCAGGGCAGGATAGGCTCCGCGCCATCCCATTGCTGAAATTCCTGCCAGGTCAGCGGTCATGCAATTGAATACAGGGGCCGAAATGGTACCACTGTTTCTGAAGAAGGCAATCCGGGAAGTATAAACAGAATGCAAATCTGTATTCTTATAGTATGATGAATCGTAGTAGCCATCATTGCCGACAAACATATCCTGCAGGCCATCACCATCCATGTCCAAAAGTACAGGATGCGAAGCTGATCCGAAGTCCATCGTTTCATTGCGAAACAATTGCTTAGCCTGAAATTCAAAGTGTGGCATGGTACCCGTTCCGGTATTTTTATAAAACCACACACAATTGTAGTTATCAGAAGTATAAAGTGCAGGGTCAAAAGGGGAAATCAGCAGATCCTTTAACCCGTCGTTGTCAATATCCAGGAGTGAAACTGCCGGAAATGAAAACAAATGAACCATGGCGGATGTTGCCGGAAATGCCGTATCCTGGGCCACCATGAAAGCAGAATCGACGTTACCGCCATTATACAACGCAACCAGATTTGGATAATCCACATCTCCCAGAATCAGGTCCTTAAGTCCGTCATTGTTTAAATCGATGGCCAGTAGAGTGGAGCCGGTGTGACGCGAATTCGGATTTCGGGTTTCGGATTTCGGATTTCGGGTTTCAGATTTCGGATTTCGGTAAATGGAATCAGGATTCGTCATTCGTAATTCGTCATTCGTCATTCGTAATTGGATGTCCCCATAAGGGCAAGGAACATTCAACGTAATTTTATTCCCTCCCTCACTCTCCTTAAACTTCCCCCAGCAAGGATCAGCCA
>JBAXFM010000017.1:0-32124 GCA_037139855.1 Bacteroidota bacterium | reverse complement strand
CTGGTTCAACACCAAGTTTCTTCAGGATTTCCTGAATGTGGGCAATGTATATTTGAGCTTCTTCCAGCTCGGCATTATACATTTCGATCATGGACTCTAATTCCAGATCAGTAAATTTTATTGTTTTCATATCAATTTATTGGTTTCAGATTACAAAAGTACTGATTTTCAAATTAACAGAAAATAAATGTAATGGTAGCCAAACAAATTGAGAGGGATAATGTCACAAAATGGGTATATAGCGTATCTTTATCAATCAGAAACAGCACAAATAAATTACATGATGAATTCAATAACATTTTGGCTCCGAATCGCTGGCACCATATTCGGGATCGTTGCCGTATTACATCTTTTGCGAATCATCACATGTATGTCATTGTTGATCGGTGGTTGGTCGCTACCCATATGGGTTAATTGGATAGGACTGTTGGCAACTGGGCTCCTTTGTTTTTGGTTCTGGAGGTTGTCACGATGCAGTATAAGGAAACTTCCATCTTCAATGGTACACTAATCTGATAATCGATCCCGAACCGGGGCCGCGCATCCAATTCGGCGTTGCTTTCTGAAAAGAGTGGTCGTTTTGCCGAAATGGAAGTTATCCTGTAAATGACATTAATCAGGATCATTGAGCAGGCCGGGCCTTTCAGCTTGTGGTGAAAACATCCCCATTTTAGTGAGCACTTGGTCTCTAACAGGGTTGAATACTGGTCTAATACTGTAGGAAGGATGGAGGAAGGATGGAGTCAAATTCCTTTTTCCTCAAAATGCTGGTTCACCTGACTACCAGCCCAATAGAACGAAAACCAGCAAAAACGCTGGTTTTTTTTTGCCAGTTCTGATGACAGTCCGTATATTTGAACTGGCATTTCCTCCATCGTTTATAATCTGCATCATCGGATTAAATACCTGGAAGAAAATGGTTTAACTTTTTAACAATCATTAACCATGAAACATTTTATTGCATTTGCAATACTTATTTTCTTGTTAGCCTGTTCCTCAAAGAAGTTGTCAACTGAGGGTCTTAAATCGGTCGTTGAACAGAAATCGGGTGTGACTTTTAAAACAGTCTCAAAATCAGATTCGACTGAGTCGCTTTATTATGTTCAGCAAGCCAAAGACCTGGCACATGGTTTAGGCAGGTTTGACAGTACAAAAGCGGCATGCATATCATATTTTAACAATCCGGGTACCCTTCAGTTTATCGCAGACAAGGCGGTTTTCAAATGGAGTAAAGACGGATTTTTTGCGGTGCTGGTTTCAGCGAAGGATAAGGACAGCAACGTTGTTTTTCATATTACTACTTCGACAAGGCCCATTATCCATTAAATATTTAATAAATAATCTCCGGTGACTGAAGGTCATTTTCAGCTTTCTTATTCCGGGAAAAGTCTGTTTAAGCACTATTTGATTACCAGGGAAGTGGTAATTATTGTGATCAGGCCTTCCTACGGGCATGTTGACGAAGTTTATCAGTCTGTAATAACCAGCCTGTGTCTATTTGTCGAGTAGGCCGGGGCATTTCAGCCCCAGCCGCTCACAGATCCGTACGTGACAGTCTCCCGTCATACGGCTCTTCTTGACAGACTTAACTCCTAAAGCCATATTCCCAATGAACAAAAGTGTTTGGATAGGAAGCAATGATTCGTTTCATTAGTCCATACGAATGTCCATAAGTTTTCAACCTGTATTTATTCCTGATCCATCGGGCTATCCTTTTATTCAATGCTCTGAATACCGGATGCATTTCTGATAACCGGAACTTTCCGTAATAGTTGATCCATCCGTGGATTTTAGGTGCTAAAACATTGGCTAAATAATGGATGTCTTTACCAATCCACCTGTGTATAGAGAATTTCTTAATCACCCCAAGAATCCGCTTTTGGCTTTTCATACTAAGGGACGGTCTAAATCCCCAAAATCGCTGCTCATCTGAACGGGCACATTTTCTTGGTTTAAATGTAAATCCAAGAAAATCAAACGACACCGGAACATCTTTGCTTTCCTTGTAAAATCGGGATGTCTTTTAACAGTAAACAATTTTCGTCTTTTCTTCATTCAACTCCAATGAATACTCTTTCAGTCTCTCCTTTACTTTATCAAGGACGAACTTTGATTGTTCCATGCTGCGTGTGTGGATAATAATATCATCAGCATATCTTTCAAAAACAACATGGGGTTGTGCGGCACTGAACCAACTATCAAATACCTCATGTAGAAAAATGTTCGATAATAATGGACTGATTACTCCACCCTGCGGACTCCCCTCTATCCTTTGCCTTTTCGTACCACCTTCCGTTTGGACATGTGCTTTCAGCCATCTTTCACAATACAGCAATATGTGCCTTTTGTCCGTAACCTTGCGCAGTATCCGCATCATTTGTTCATGGTCAATGTGATCAAAGAACCCCTTGATGTCAATGTCAACAACATACCATCGTTCCCTACAGTTGCGCGCACATTGCGCGACTGCATCATGCTGGCTCTTGCCGTGCCGATATCCGAATGAACTGGCATGAAACATAGGCTCGACTATCTTTTCAAGTTCTACCCATATTACATCCTGTGCTACCCGGTCTATCATGGTCGGTATGCCTAAACTGCGTTCTTTGCCATCCCCTTTGGGTATCCTTGCTTCTCGTACCGGTGGCGGAAAATAACTGCCACTGGTTAATCGGTTCCACAAGGGATACAAGTATTTTCGTGGACTCTTCTCAATCATGGCGATGTGGATCAGTCCTGCTACTCTTTGTTTCGTCATGGTTTTCTGTGAGACTTCTGTTTATCTATAACAACTCGGTTCTCTCCTTTCTGATTCAATTTGTTTGCAGCCCACCATCTTGTTTACAGAAAGCTTCACTTATATTAACCGGAAATTACTTCCCGGTCGTTTAGTGTGCGTCTGGACGCACTCAATCCTTGATACACCTTGCGGAAAATCCGTATGACTTCCCATAAAAGTATCGCCCGGTTTGCTCGTTGAGATTTCCCTGGTAGTTGTACCAGCCTTCTGTCGGGGAGTTTTCAGCGGAAGTCCAGAAATTTGCATAGTTTGTGAGACCACTGAAACTTCCCCCGCTGACACTGTAGCCCCCTGGAAGGGCTGTGAATCCACTGAGATTTGTTGCACCCGTATTCGGTAGCGCCCAATGACTTGTGCCGGTTTCTTTAAGTTTTCCACCTGCATTTACGCCAAGCCATCCTATTGCAGAGCAATTGATCGAGCCATCCAGAAAGGTATTCATCTGACACCATTCTGCTTCTGAAGGAATATGCCAGCTTGTCGGGCAAATCCCTTGCCGTCCACTGGGATTAGCGTTGCTTGGGGCTGAATAATTCATCAATTCATTCCATTGATACAACCCGCCATAGATATTGCAATTAGCATCAATGTTACCAAAGCAGTATTTCTCGATGGTACTGTTACCTGTTTGAGGGACTGCCGCAGATATTCTGACACCAACATTAAGATTTTGTGCCATCCAGCATTGCAGTCCGATTTGTATGGTCGTATAGATTTTTCCATCCCGGATATCATTGAGTGGATTACCACAAACCCAGGGCGAAGCTGGTACCGTTATGGTTACAGTATTGGTATAAACCGTATCATGCCCGATGTTGTCAATCTGCCGCAATCGGTAGTAAGTAGTCTGGGCAAGAGGGCCTGGTTGGTATGAAAGGAAAATCTCTGTAAAAATATCGAAAAAAGAGTTGATAATAAACCCCGATTGCCACTGGTAGGAAAAGTCACCGCAACCATTGCCCGGAGGAGAACTGATTAATTGGGCTGGCAGGGAGTTTGGTGGAATTGTTTGATCAGGTCCTGCCGTTCCGGGTGTTATCAACGGTAACATTGCAATGGTCAGAACATTCGTGTATACGGTATCATGAAATTGCGTATCAACCTGGCGTAAACGATAATATGTCGTTTGAGTCAAAGCACCGGGCTGATAATCCAGGGACATCTCTGTGAAAATGTCAAAGAATGAGCTGATTACATAACCCTTTTGCCATTGATATGCATAGTTACCACCGCCACCAGTGGGAGGTGTTGCATGAAGCATGGCAGGGGTGGTTCCGTGGCATATAATTTGGTTCGCCGCTGCCGTTCCGGCAACAAACGGCGGCTTGATATAAATGTGAACATAGTTTGACCCTTGAATCTGATTGCAGGTAATATCGGTTGAATACATCCGGTAACATTTGCCATGGTTCAAAACACCGGGGGAATAAATGAGGCTGGTGGCGCCGGTTATCTGCAACCAGGGCGCACCACTGCATCCGGGTCCGCACACCAGGCTATCGCAAGGCATCGGACCACAGTCACATTCATGGTATTTCCATTGGTATATAAAATTCCCGCTGCCTCCGGTTGGAAGCAGTGAATGAATTGGCTGTGGGGCAGTATTGTTTCCGATCATCTGAAAATCGCCCGCTATTCCTGAAACCATCTGAGGATTGACTGTAATGGTCAGGATATTGGTAAATACTGTATCATGAAACTGTACATCAACCTGGCGCAAACGATAAAATGTCGTCTGGGTCAATGCACCGGGCTGGTAATCAAGGGACATCTCAGTAAAAATGTCAAAGAATGAGCTGATTACATAACCCTTTTGCCATTGATATACATAGTTACCACCGCCACCAGTGGGAGGTGTTGCATGAAGCATGGCCGGTGTGGTTCCGTAGCATATCGTTTGGTTCGCGGTTGCCGTTCCGGCAACAAACGGCGGCCTGATATAAATGTGCACATAGTTTGACCCTTTGATCTGATTGCACGTAACATCGGTTGAAAACATCCGGTAACATTTGCCATGATTCAAAACACCAGGGGAATAAATGAGGCTGGTGGCGCCTGTTATCTGCAACCAGGGCGCTCCACTGCATACAGGCCCGCACACCAGGCTATCGCAAGGCATCGGACCACAGTCACATTCATGGTATTTCCATTGGTAAATAAAATTCCCGCTGCCCCCGGTTGGAAACAATGAATGAATTGGCTGTGGGGCGGTATTGTTTGCGATCATCTGAAAATCGCCCGCTATTCCTGACACCATCGGAGGATTGACTGTAATGGCAAGGATATTAGTATATACCGTATCATGAAATTGTGCATCTATCTGACGCAAACGATAATAGGTTGTTTGAGTCAAAGGACCGGGCTGATAATCCAGGGAGATCTCGGTAAAAATATCAAAGAAAGAGCTGATCACAGTACCTTTCTGCCATTGGAATGAATAGTTTCCACTGCCGCCTGTAGGGGGAGTCGCGTGCAGTATGGATGGAACGGCACCGTTGCAGATGGTCTGGCTGGTGCCCGCGATTCCGGGTATCAGTTGCGGACTGACGGTAACTGTCAGTGTATTCGTATAAACAGTATCGTGGAGCACAGCGTCCACTTGACGCAGCCGGTAATAGGAGGTCTGATTTGCAGGCCCGGGTTGATAGCTGAGTGAGATTTCAGTGAAAATGTCAAAAAAAGAATTGATGGTGAAACTTCTCTGCCACTGAAAGGAATAAAAACCACTTCCTCCGGTAGGAGGTGCAGAAACCAGGGGCGTTGGGGTCTCTCCAAATCCAATGGTCTGGGTACCGGTAGCAAGCCCCGGAACCAGAGTACCACCCGGTGTTATGATGCCCTGACCATACGCAATCTCCCTCCACACATTGGCGGAAGCATCAAAGACGTAAAACTTATTATTGGTCGTGCAAAACACTAAAAGCCCGTTGGCCGGATCGATGATCTGCGCAATAGCCTCGTAGGATAATCGCGTTACAAGAACGCCTTTGTTTGCGCTTTTCACATCCAGCATTGCAGATTTATCAGGAAGAGCGTTGTCGGTACTGATACTTACCTGACTGAGTGATGTAACAGAATAACAAAACAGTAACACCACATAAAATAGTTTACATTTCATCATAGTGCATGATTTTTGAGATCCAGACAGACAAAAACAAACCGTTGGTTAATAGGGACTTGATTACCAACACTGCTGCAAGATAATAAATGTTTCATAAAAAGTCAAGTTTTTTTTCACGATATATATAACATTTATATCATATTAACTTGAGCTCAGACATCATCGTTTGAATAGCTTTCACGCGTCAGTCAAATCACACAAGGGGGTCTGGTGAATGAGTCACTGCGAAAAACAAAAGAGTTATTCTGAAAGAACTATTATATTTGCACGATACTCATCAAACCATACATTCCAACATGCCATCTCTCAACGAAAATATATTCCCGGTCTTCCACGAAATCCTGGGCCGGCAGGAAAAAGAAACATTATTGAAACAGCGGGCAAAGGTCATCTGGCTTACAGGTTTATCAGGAGCCGGTAAGACAACCCTTGCGAAACATCTTGAAGAGGCTTTGTTTAATCAGGGATATCTGACACAGGTTCTTGACGGCGACAACATCCGGACGGGAATAAACAGTAATCTCGGGTTTTCTGATGCTGACCGTTTTGAAAACATCAGGAGAATTGCTGAAGTTTCAAAATTGATGGTGAATTGCGGTGTGATCACCATTAATTGTTTCATCAGCCCCACTGAAGATATTCGTGAAATGGCCCGCAAAATTATAGGGGCAGATGACTTTATCGAAGTTTATGTAAACGCCCCGTTAAAGGTCTGCGAGGAGCGCGATGTCAAAGGGTTGTATTCGCGGGCCCGCCGTGGCGAAATCAAAGAGTTCACCGGAATTTCTTCTCCTTTTGAAACCCCGGAAAACATTGATATTGAAATCAGGACGGATTTACTTACGATTGACGAATCGGTTAAGCAAATGCTTGAGGTGATAATTCCCAGAATTCAATCGAGGAATGCAGACAACGTAGAAGTGCATGAATGCAAACAATGATAACAATGTAAGGTAATCGAAATTCTAATTTACAATTACTCAACCATTGCAAAATCCCTTCATTACCAGCATTGTTTGCATTGTTTGCATTGTTTTCATTGAGGGTTTAAACAGGTGCGTATTTGGTATCCGGTTTATCCCTGATAGGTATAATACCGGCCATATCGCCCAACACGTTTACCAGGTCGGCGCCGGCAGGAACGACTATTTTTGAATTATCTTTCAAAGAAGTTTCCAATGCCTGAATTTTGCGAAGAACCTGGGCATTTCCAATAAAATACTTTTCGGCGGCTTCATTTACAAGGGCGATTGCCTGCGCTTCACCTTCAGCCCTGAGGATTTGTCCTTGTTTCACACCTTCAGCACGCCTGATCTCCGCACGTTTTTCACCGTCAGCTTTTGTTTCGGCAGCAGTGGCATAATCGACAGCGGCAATTTTTTCATTTTCCGCCTTCACAATCTTGTTCATGGTTTCCTGAACATCCTTGGGCGGATCAATTTCCTTTAATTCAGTACGAATAATCTGAATTCCCCAGCTTCTGGTCTCATCCAGCAATGTACCGTGAAGTTCCTTGTTGATTTTTCCGCGCTCGCTGTTGGCTGATTTCAGGGTCATGGTCCCAATGATGTTACGGAGGGTTGTGCGGGCAAGGTTGACGATCTGATATTCAATGTTATTGACGTTGTACTGTGAATTCTTCACACTTTCCTCATCATTGGTGATCTTGAAATAAACCTGTGCATCAACTTTGGCATTCAGATTGTCGTTGGTAATAATTTCCTGTGGCTCGGCATTGATCATCTTCTCGGTTATGTTCACCTGGTACATCAAATCGATGCCTGGAATAATCCAATGAAAACCGGGATTGGCAAAACGGTTGTATTTGCCAAACCTTTCAATAAGTCCGCGATGTGTCGGACGAACGATACGGACACCTGAGAAAAAGAGCAACCCAACGGCTCCTACGATGATCAGAATAAAGACATTGTTCATGGCGATTTGATTTTAGTTTATGAAATGAAATATTTTGTCACAAACATAAGAAATTTTCCTGATGAAATGAAATTGAAAAAGATAAAAATGTGCATCGCATTTTTTCTTATTTTTGCACCTAACATAAAATTCAATTGTCATGGTAAAGAAAATGATCACCATCCTGGCTGTTGCCGTAGCCTTTATCTTCATGATAACCGGATGCAGCCAGCATACGGGCAGCAATGGCACAAAGCTAAGTTCCGAAGATTCCCTGCTGAATGCAAAAATCAAGGAGTTTGTACCAGTCAAACTAACAACAGATCTAACCAAACTGAGCGAAAAAGAGAAGCAAATGATACCATCGCTCATTGAAGCTGCAAAAATAATGGATGAACTTTACTGGAAACAAGTCATCGGCGATAAACAGAAATTTCTCGACACCATTCACGATACCCTGATCAGGGTCTTTGCAGGCATCAACTACGGACCCTGGGAACGGCTGAACGGAAACAGGTCATTTATGAAAGGCATCGGAGAAAAACCTGCCGGAGCAAACTTGTATCCACAGGATATGACAAAGGAGGAATTTGAAAAATGGACAAACAAGGATAAAACCAGTCAATACACCATCATCCGCCGCAATGATGATCATAGTTTGAAAAGCATTTGGTATCACGAAGCATATAAAGACGAACTTTTTAAAGCCTCAGAATTGCTGAACAAGGCAGCGACCCTGGCTGAAGATGCAGGATTGAAAAAATACCTGGAACTGCGGGCCAAAGCGCTGATTACTGACGATTATTTTGCCAGCGACATGGCCTGGATGGATATGAAGAATAACACCATTGATTTTGTGGTTGGTCCGATTGAAAATTATGAAGATGAACTTTTTGGCTATAAAACCGCGTTTGAATCGGCCTTGTTGGTAAAAGACAAGGACTGGAGTCTCAAACTGGCAAAATTCGCCAAATTTCTTCCCGAATTACAGTCGCAACTGCCCGTAGATAATAAATACAAGCAGGAAAAACCCGGAACTGATTCTGATCTGAATGCCTATGATATCATCTATGTTTCAGGCCATTCAAACGCAGGCAGTAAAACCATTGCCATCAATTTGCCAAACGATGAAAAGGTTCAGATGGCAAAGGGATCCCGTCGCCTTCAACTTAAAAATGCGATGCGAGCCAAGTTTGACAACATCCTGGTCCCCATTTCGCAGGTTCTGATCGATTCAACCCAGAAGAAGAACATAAAATTTGATGCTTTCTTTTCCAATGTCATGTTTCATGAGGTTGCCCACGGATTAGGCATTAAAAACACCCTCTCCGGAAAGGGAACCGTGAGAGAAGCGATGAAAGAAAAATATTCTTCTTTTGAAGAGGCCAAAGCAGATATTCTTGGGCTTTTTATGACAACACAACTGATTGCAAAAGGCGAAGTTAAAGATATTACCGCTGAAGATTGCTTCGTAACCTATATGGCAGGGCTTATCCGTTCGGTTCGCTTTGGTGCAGCCAGCGCCCATGGTAAAGCCAATATGATGTGCTTTAACTTTTTTGCCGATAATGGAGCATTTGAGCGCAGCGCCAATGGAACGTATAAGGTTAACTTTGAGAAAACACGGGAAGCTATGAACAAATGGGCTGCCATGGTTCTGAAGTTTGAAGGGGATGGCGACTATAACGGGGCGAAAAGCTATCTTGAAACTCATGGAAATATCAGGGAAGCATTACAAACTGATATTGAAAGACTTAAAACTGCAAATATTCCTGTGGATATTGTTTATGAACAGGGTCTATCTGTCTTGGGATTTTAACAAAGTTGAATTTCAAAATGGTGAAAGTAGCCGTCCCCAAAGGGTGGCTTCTTTTTTTTTAAAATTTGATTGATTTTGAAAATAAGTTGATGTATTTTTATCCCGCGAATTAAATATCTCAAATATGACCGAAAATCTTCTTGACAAAGCCAATGAAATTCTTGATAAAGCACAATTGGCAGCAGCAGAATTCCAGCAGTACGATCAGGCACAAACCGACAGAATCGTAGAGGCTGTTTTCAAAGCCGGATTCAATAACCGGGTGAAACTTGCAAAGATGGCGCAAGAGGAGACCGGTATGGGCAAGTGGGAACACAAAGTGATCAAAAACGTGCTTGGAACACAATTGGTTTATGAAAGCATCAGAAATGAAAAGACCGTTGGGGTAATTTCTTCTGACCCCAAAACCGGGATCACGGAAATAGCCCAGCCCTTAGGCCCTATCCTCGCTGTGATTCCGGTTACAAACCCTACATCAACTACGATGTTTAAAATCCTGATCTGTTTGAAGTCCCGAAATCCGATCATCATCAGCGCTCATCGCGGAGCTTCAAAATCGTGCAGTGAAACAGTCAGGATTTGTTATGAAGCAGCCCTCGAAGCCGGCGCTCCGGAAGATTGTATACAGATGATTTCCTCCGGCAGCAGGGACTTCACCCAAATGATCATGGCTCATCCAAAGGTTGCCCTCATCCTGGCTACAGGAGGCACAGGCCTTGTCAAGGCAGCGTATAGTTCAGGCAATCCTGCCATTGGGGTCGGTCCCGGGAATGTTCCTGTATTTATCGACGAAAGTGCAGATATTCCTTTTGCCGTAGCAAACATTATCTCATCCAAGACATTTGACAATGGCACCATTTGCGCCAGCGAACAGGCCATTGTTGTTATGGAATCAATTGAAAAACAGGTTAGAGAGGAGTTTGAAAGGCAACATTGTTATTTCCTTGATGCAGAGGAGACAAAAAAAGTTGAGAAGATCGCCATAGTGGCAGAAACAAACAGTATGAGCCCGTTCATCGTTGGCCAGCCGGTTTCGGTCATAGCAGCCAAAGCAGGGATTACCGTACCGGAGGACACCAGGATATTGTTGGCAAAACTTGAAGGCATCGGAAAAGAATATCCGCTATCTGTTGAAGTGCTGGCGCCAATTCTCGCCTTTTATGCGGCAAATGATTACCATACCGCCATCAATATGTGCATCGACCTGAATTACCTTGGAGGAATCGGCCACAGCGCCTGTATTTATGCCAACGATGAAAAGCGGATCATGGAATATTCGGAATTGCTGAATGCCGGCCGCATACTGGTCAACACCCCCACATCACAAGGGGCAGTGGGATATTTTTTCAATCACCTGGCGCCATCCCTTACCCTGGGCTGCGGCACAGGCGGTAAAAATATTACCACCGAAAATATTACAGCCAAAAACCTCATCAACATTCAACGGGTGAGCCGGAGAATGCCTAATGAGTTGTGGTTTAGTCATGACCATACAAAGTATTACGATGAATCGGCTGACGTTGAAGAAATTATGAAAGATTATTATAAAAATCATTAATCTGAAATCCATGGTAACCTTTAATTATAACGAAGAATCCAAAGCCATTACAGCCACCTTTGTCGGGCGACTCGATACCCTCGCTGTTCAGAAGTTAAGTGAAATCATTCAGGTTAACCTTCCTATGAAAGAAGGCAAATCGGAAGATAAAATCATTTTCGATCTGCGGGAGGTTGATTATATCTCATCCTCATTCATCAGGATTTGTGTCAGTATAGCAAAACAAGCAGGACCTGGACAATTTTCCATCATTCACAGTCAGCCTTTTATAAAGAAAACTTTTAAGATATCGGGGCTCGACGAAATCCTGAATGTGAGTTGATGCGTTTGTTTCAGTATTATTTTGCGTCAATCCAACAATTATACCTATCTTTGCAATCTCATTTGAAAGATTGTATTTCAATCTGTATGTAATCCTCCCACTTTTACCTTCAGCCCAACGTACATTTTTTTAAAGAAACTCCGTTACAAGGTTGTTTTACCTCTTTGTAACCGGAGAAAATCAATTATATATACATTAATAAACATTAAATGAATTTTGAAAATTTGAATCTTATCCAGCCTTTATTGAATGCTGTAAGTAAGAAAGGGTACCTGAACCCAACACCAATCCAGGAAAAAGCGATCCCAACGATTTTACAGGGAAAAGACATTTTTGGATGCGCACAAACCGGCACCGGTAAAACCGCTGCTTTTGCATTACCCATCTTACAATTACTTGAAACCGAAAAAGACCGCAATCAACGCAGGGCTGTCAGAGCTTTAATCCTCGCCCCTACCCGTGAACTGGTTGCCCAGATCAGCGAAGAATTTAACACCTACAGCAAAGGACTCGACATCCGCCTGGTGACCATCTATGGCGGAATTTCACAGAAAGCCCAGACCCAGGCGCTGCAAAGCGGGGTAGATATCATTGTCGCCGCTCCCGGCAGATTACTCGATCTGATGAACCAGGGATTTGTGCGACTCGACAAGGTGGAATACCTGGTCCTTGATGAAGCCGACCGCATGCTCGACATGGGATTCATCAATGACATCAGGAAAATCACGGCGAAATTGCCGGCGAAAAGACAAACAATGTTATTTTCAGCCACTGCCCCTGATGAAATCAGGAAATTGGCAGCATCTTTGCTTCACAATCCGGTGCAGTTGAACCTGTCGCCGGATACAATGCCCCCGATTTTAGTTTCACAATCGGTATACCACGTAAAAAAGGAAAATAAAAAATTGCTGCTCACGCATGTCCTTAAAAATGCATCCCTGAAAAATGTACTGATCTTCACCCGTACCAAACATGGGGCCGACAAGGTCGTCAAAGATCTGATACGAAATGGGATCACAGCCCTGGCCATCCATGGAAATAAATCACAGAGCGCTCGCGACAAGGCGCTGAAAGATTTCAAAAGCCGGAGCATTCGTGTGTTGGTTGCTACGGACGTTGCCTCCAGGGGGATTGATGTTGACAAATTAAGCCATGTGATTAACTATGAGATTCCTGAACAGGCAGAGACCTATGTTCACCGTATTGGCCGGACTGGCCGGGCCGGTGAAACAGGAGCAGCATTGTCATTTTGTTCCACTGACGAGAAACCATATCTGAAAAATATTCATAAACTGATTCATAAGAATATTGATGTGGTTACTTCACACCCGTTTGCAATTAACTAACTTTAAAACCTTCCAGGTTTTAAAAACCTGGAAGGTTTGACAAGATTTTGTATTTTTGTGTTTCAATCAAAGAAAGAAAATTTCCAGATAGTATATGGAACACGAAGAAATCATGCCACGGGTTGATGAACCGATGGAGGAATACCTGAAATCAGACAGGTACCGGAAATCATCTGAGGGAATCACCTTTTCAGATTTCAAAGGCCAGGAAGAGGCAAACTACACTTACTGGCGTCATCTTACTCCTGCACAGAGGTTAGAATTGCATACCATAATGGTCAAATCCATATATAAGGATAAGGTGATCCGAAATACCGGCAAACAGGTGTTTGAAATAATTTTCACAGTTCAACCCTAATGAATATATTCAATGATTTTCATCAACGGTTTTTAATCAGCTTACTGGAAAATCAGGTGGAGTTTATGATTATAGGCGGGTTGTCTGTTGTTTTCCATGGATATATCAGAACAACCGGAGATATGGATTTATGGATTCGACCGACCAACGAGAACAAATTAAAATTACTCCCGGTGATTATTCAATTTGGTCTTTCACAGGAATCAGTTGACATTTTAAGAAATAAAGATTTCACCGAAATGCTGGCCTTTCACTTTAACAACCCTCCGGAAAAAATCGAATTTCTCACTTCTATATCAGGTCTCAACTTTAACGATGCATTTGATCATTGTGACCACTTGACAATCGAAAATTACGATTTCCCTTTCCTGAGTTTTGATGATCTGATTATCAACAAAATGGTTACAGGAAGGCTTAAAGATCAAGCTGATGTTGAAGAATTACAAAAAATTCATCGAAAAAAGTAAGCATTTTCGCTTGAAACCTTCCAGGTTTTAAAAACCTGGAAGGTTTGGAAGGCTTACCCCCGCGGATCAGATTTCAGCGGCATCTTCGCCATCTTTTCCACAGTCATGCTGGGAAAGCCGAACTCTTCCACGATTTTTCCCTTGACAAGGTAAACTCCATCCCCCCGGAAAGGATAATCTGTAACTGCCTTCGGGAAGTGTACGGTGTCAAAAAAACGCCCGTTTACATCGATAAAGGTGCCAAAGTGCATCCACTCCTTTTTAATGGTGCGAACATATTTAATGGTAACCAGCAATCCCAGCATACGAATGGTTTTTCCGACATGGGAGGCCATTTCGTGTGCCAGAATGTCCCCCCGGAACGTTGTTTCCAGCAGGTCGAAATAATTATTGGTCACCGGAAATCCAAGCAGTTCTATTTCATCGTACACATCGGCAATGAGATTCTGTTCCAGGACGGGAAGCTCGAAGCGCCTGGCCGGGATTGAATTGAAAATTGAAAACTCAATCTCGTTATTTCGGATTTGGTCGGTATGCTGTCCCTTACCAATCAGCATATGCGCTTCCCATAGCAGCGAAGCCTTTGGCTTGCCGGTAAAGCGAAAAGCTCCGACACGAATGAGAATAATCAGCTGATCGAGGGTTACCGGCACGCGCTGTATAAAATCCTCCAGGTCAACATAGGGCATCTCTTTTTTTTGCAAATCCGAAATCCCAAATCTAAAATCCGAAATTGTGGTTCCAACTCCAGCCTCCAGCCCTGCCACATGGATAAATCCAAGGAAAATATCCGTTCCCCGGATGCAGGTCTTGTATTCGCTCCGGTTCACGCATGGCACATGCAGGTTCGCCCCCGACACTTTCGCTTCGTTAAAGTAAACCCATGAAGAGTAGAATCCACCGAAGTTGTTGATCACCCCGGTGATGAATTCCAGCGGGTAATGGGCTTTGAGGTAGAGACTCTGGTAACTCTCCACCGCGTACGAAGCTGAATGGGCTTTGGAAAAGGAATACCCGGCAAACGATTCGATTTGCCTCCACACTTCTTTGGTAACCTCTTCAGGGTAACCTGATTTCCGGCAATTCTCGAAAAACTTGTCGATGATTCGCTGCAACTCCTTCTTCGACCGGTATTTTCCACTCATGGCCCGGCGGATCACGTCGGCATCGGCCAGGTCGAGGCCGGCAAAGTGATGGCATATCTTCAGCACATCCTCCTGGTAAACCATCACGCCGTAGGTCTCCTTCAGCTGTTCCTCCATCACCGGATGCAGATATTTAAACTTCCCCGGATTGTGGAACCGGAAAATATACTCTTTCATCATCCCTGAGCGTGCCACGCCCGGCCGGATGATCGAACTTGCCGCCACCAGGGTACGGTAATTGTCGCAATGAAGTTTCTTCAGCAATCCGCGCATGGCCGGACTTTCAACGTAAAAACATCCGATGGTACGGGCATTGCGCAACTGTTCCTTTACCTTTTCGTCCTCTTTGAAAGCTTGCACCTGATGAACATCCACACTGATGCCCCTGTTCTTTTTCACGAGTTCCGCTGCCTCATAGATATGGCCAATGCCACGCTGGCTCAGGATGTCGAGTTTTTCAAAGCCGATATCTTCCGCCACGTACATATCAAACTGGGTGGTCGGAAAACCTTTGGGAGGCATATCAAGCGCTGTATAACAGGTGATGGGTTCCTCGGAGATGAGTACCCCGCCGGCATGAATGCTGCGCAGGTTGGGAAAATCGGCCATCATCTCCCCAAGTTCATTGATCTTGCGGATAATGTGATTCTTGTGTATGGCCTCTTCAGGATGTTTCAGAAAAGCATCAATCTCCCCTTTCGGCAACCCGTGAACCTTGCCCAACTCGCGGTAAATCGATTTGTCTCTGAAGGTCGACATTGCGCCAAGCAGGGCGGTGTGTTCATGACCGTATCTTTTGAAAATATAGTCAAGCACTTCATCGCGTTCCTTCCAGGAGTAATCGATGTCGAAGTCGGGCGGTGAGGTACGCTTTGGATTGATGAACCTCTCAAAATAGAGGTCGAGTTCAATGGGATCCACATCGGTAATGCGCAGGCAGTAGGCCACAATGCTATTGGCGCCACTCCCCCGCCCCACGTGGTAAAAGCCCCGCGACATCGAATAGCGGAGAATGTCCCAGGTGATGAGGAAATAGGCAGCAAAGCCCATCTTATCGATGATCTCCAGTTCATGCCTGATGCGGCGATTTGCTTCTACGTGCCCTTTTCCATAGCGCTGCGAAAGTCCGTCCAAGGCCAGTTTTTCAAGCATGATGCGGTCATCGTAGCGGTCGCCGGTAACGATCTTCTTCTTTTTACAGTACTTGAAATCGAAATCGATGGAACATGCTTCAATCAATTTTTCGGTATTGCGGATGATCTCCGGAAAATCGCGGCACGACTCAAGCAGTTCATCAACCGGCAGCATGATCTCATCGGAAGCGGCAACCTGATTGGCTTCCAGCCGAGTCAGCAGCACATTATGGTCAACTGCTCTGAAATTGCGATGCAGTTCGTATTCCATCTCGTTTCTGAATGTAACCGGCGCCATGAGGACCATCCGGGGAATGAGTTCACGGTGACGGGAGAGCATGAGGGGGCTGAGTTCGGAGGGGCGGATGCCGATCAGCACCTCACCCCCGCCTGCGGCACCCCCTCTCCTTAAGGAGAGGGGGCCGGGGGGTGAGGTGAATGGGTAGATCACAAACACATTCTCCATCTCCGGTGCCCTATCCGGCAAGGGCAGGTTGTTGAGGTTGTGGTGGCTCAGGAATTCGTTCAGTTCGCGGAAGCCTTCGTTGTTTCTGGCCAGGCCGGTGTAGAGCAACTGATCTTCACGCCGGAATTCGATTCCTGCAATTGGTTTGATGCCTTTCTCCTTGCATGCCGCAACAAAATCCATGATACCGGTGGAATTATTGATGTCGGTGAGGGCCATGGCGGGGGCAATACGAGCGCCTGCCACACTGCGTGCATCACCCATGCCATAGGCATTTGCCGCAGCCGCCACCAGATTATCCATGGAGATGGTTCCGTAACGGAGGGAAAAATAGGAGTGACAGTTGAGGTACATGTGAAATGGTGAAACAGCGAACCGGAATAAGCGAATTTGATTTGATTTGATTAGTATTTAATCAAATATTCGATCATAATATAATCATTAAAAGAATAAAATTGAACGCTATTCGAAAAAATAACCAGTTGCCAGTTTAAACAGAAAATATTTTTGTAATCTTACAACCAGAAAATCAGGATATCTGAAGTTTTGTTAACTTTGTTAAAGGAATCACTGCATAAAACACCCGATATGAGAAAACTATTCATTTGCCTGCTGTTCATCGGGCTGTTCACCCCGGCCCGTTCCCAGGAAAAAACGTATGACACCATTGCCGTCGTGATCCTCGATCACATGAGCGCTATTCTGGGTGATCTTTCATCCTGCAGGTTCAAACTTGATGTGGAAACCGATCTTTCTGATCCCGACCTGGGGGTGATCACCAACCATGAAACCAGTGATGTTTCATTCAGCGGCCCTGATAAAATGCTGATGCACATCCATGGCGACAAGGGACACCGGGGTTACTGGTATAACGGGAAGATGCTGACGTGGTATTCCTTTTCAGAAAACAATTATGTCATCATCGAAGCCCCGGATAACATCATTGCCATGTTCGATACCATCAATAAAACCTATGGCATTGACTTCCCTGCAGCTGATTTTTTCTATCCCACCCTCACCGATGACCTGATTGATCAGTGTGATCTGATCACCTTCCAGGGAAAGACCCAACTGAACGACAAAACCTGTTTGCAAATCGTTGCGAAGAATAAGGAGATGACGGTGCAGTTCTGGGTTTCGGAGGAAGCCATGTTCCTCCCAATGAAGATGGTAATCAGTTATAATGAAAATTCACACATCAGGCGGTATGAGGCAACTTTCTCCGATTGGCAAATCAATCCGGGCCTGCCCGATACTATGTTTGATTTTTCACTCCCTCCGGGAGCACACGAGGTATCCATTCAACCCAAAAAATAAAACAGCATTTTGATATTAAACTTTTGGTTATGAAAGCAACAGTAATGCAAAAAATTTCCATGATCATTTTCCTTATGATCATGGTCATCGGATATAATCCTGATACTGCCCAGGCCCAGCGGATGGGTCATGGTGGCGGTGGAAGCAGAGGCGGCGGTGGCGGTGCACGCATGGGTGGTGGCGGTGGTGGAGGAAACCGTTCCATCAACGGTGGCAGCCGGCAATCCTCGAGCAGGCCCCCCTCAAACAATATGTCGAACAGGCAATCTTCGGGATCGCGCGATATGAATTCAGGGAACCGGCAGGGTAACAAGGCAAATACACGTGATATTAGCAATGGCAACCGGCAGGGTAGTAACGCGAATACCCGGGATATCAACAACGGCAACCGGAACAACATCAACAATGGCAACCGGAACAACATCAACAATGGTAACCGGAACAACATCAACAATAACCGCAGCAACACAAATATAAACATCAACAACAGCCGCAATGTTGCCGTGAGGGTAAATCCACGGCCATATCCCCGGCCTCCCTATGCTTATGGCGGTTACAGATATTCGTGTTACCATCCCTATATGTATCATCCCTACCGGCCATTCATGTGGGGACCCATGTGGCACCCCTGGGGATTTTTCGCAGTTACGATGGCCGTGACGGCAGTTGCGATTACCGTGGCCAGTCAGCAATATTATTATGACCAGGGAGTCTATTATGTTCAGAGCAACGGCGGATACACTGTTGTGCAGGCTCCACCCGGCGCAACCATCAAAGTACTACCAGAAAAAACCGAGACCGTGGTCATCAACGAAACAACCAACAATTACTACTATGGCGGAACCTACTATGAAAAATCCGGCAACGAATATAAGGTGGTCGAGCCCATGGCCGGAACAGTGGTTTCAAACCTTCCCGAAGGTGGCGAAGAGGTGAAAGTCGGCGATATCACCTATGTCAAAGTCGGCGGCACTTATTACCAGCCTATCACTCAGGACGGGAAAGACATGTATGAAGTGGTGAAAGTCGACGAGGACAAATAGACATTCACTGATTTTATGAAAACAGCCATATCCACCATTCTTCTTATTGTACTCCCGATATTTGTCTTTTCGCAGGGATTAATTTCTCCGCCCGAGAAAAACGGATATAATAAATTAACCTCGTATGATGAATTAACCTCATATGTTCAACAACTCGCCGCAAGATCTGATATCCTTAAAGTTGAAAAAATCGGACATTCGGTTGAATGGAGAGATCTTCATGCACTCACGTTTTCGTTGACGAAATTTGGAAAAGATCCATCAAAAATAAAAGTGCTCGTCTTTGCACAACAGCATGGAAATGAACAATCAGGCAAAGAAGGGGCGTTGCTGCTCGCCCGGGAATTGCTAAAACCAGAAAACAGGTATCTTTTTGACCGGATTGATTTTGCCCTGGTTCCGCAGGTGAATCCAGATGGTTCAGAGGCAAATAAAAGAAGGAATGCAAACGGTATGGATCTGAACCGCAATCATTTGATCATTACCGAACCCGAAACATTTGCATTGCACGCCTTTTTTGACAAATATCTTTTTGAAGTCACCATGGATGTTCACGAATACTCACCATACAGTGAGGAATGGAAAAAATACGGGTATCGAAAAAACTCGGATATCACGGTGGGTGCCACAACCAATCTGAATGTTTCAAAAAAGATCAGGAAATTATCCAATGAAAATTACCTTCCCTTTATTTTGAAATACCTGAACGACCACAAGTTCTCCTCATTCGAATATTGCCCCGGCGGCCCCCCGGATGTTGAATACATCCGGCACAGTACTTTCGACATCAACGATGGCCGCCAGAGCTTTGGAATTCAAAACACTTTTTCCTTTATCCAGGAAGGCATGAACGGGAAGGATGACTCTGTTGAAAACCTTCAGCGCCGGGCAGAAGCACAAATGACCGGTGTGCGCGGATTGCTGGAGTATGTTTATGACCATAAGGATAAAATAAAAAAACTTGTTGCTGTAGAAAGGGAAAAACTGATATCAGGGGCATCCGGTGAAGAAATATCTGTTCAGTCGGAACATGTCAGGAACGGGAAGAAACTGCAAATTCCGCTGCTCTCCTATTCCTCAGGCAACGATTCGGTCGTCACTGTAAACGATTACCGTCCGGTAGTAAAATCTTTGTGTGACGTGAAAAAACCGGTTGGATATCTTATTCCGGTGGATTGGCAGCCCTTACTGCAATGGGCTACAGGTAGCCAGTCGCTGAAACTGATACCCTTTAAAAACACAGGGGAGTATAAAATCGAGGTGTACATGATCAACCGGATTGATACTATTGATTTTGAAGGTGACAAGGTTGCAAACCCTGATGTTGACGTCCGGGAATTTTCGATACCCATCAATGATCACGATTGTTTTTTCCTTTCCACTGCTCAGCTTAAAGGCAACATGATTGTTTTGGCATTGGAACCAAAGTCGATGCTTGGGTTGGCAACCTATGCTAAATATGCTGGTTTACTAAAGAGTTGGGAGTCGTACCCTGTGTTACGGGTAGTTAAAAAATAAACACAATCCACCTTATTACGGTTTCTATTTAAAATCAAACGCTATGAAAATCGAAAGAATTGAAATGCGCCATATTAAAATGGTGCTGGTAAGCCCCTTTGTTACCTCTATGGGAACAGAATATGATGAAGAGCATATCATCGTCAGGGTTGATGCAGATGGGGTGACAGGCTGGGGAGAAAGTGTTGCCGAAGGCACGCCATTCTACTCCTACGAAACAGTTCCCACTGCCTGGCATATTCTGAAGGATTTCCTGATCCCCTCTGTTTTGGGTAAAGACCTTGCCAATGTTGACGAAGCAATTGCATTGTATGCCAAAGTTCGCGGGCATATGATGGCCAAAGCAGGACTGGAAGCTGCTTTGTGGGACGCTTTTGCCAAAACAAAAAACCTTCCGCTATCGAAGATGTTTGGCGGAAAGCGTGATAAAATCGATGTTGGGGTAAGCATCGGAATTCAGTCATCCGTTGCTGAACTCATCAAAAAAGTGGAAGGGTACCTGGCGGAAGGATACAAAAGAATTAAAATCAAAATCTCTCCGGGGCTTGATCTTCAATTTGTGGAAGCAATCCGGAGGGAATTTCCACATATATTATTTCAGGTAGATGCAAACTCCGCATACACGCTGGATGACATCGATATTTTCAGGAAGATGGATGATTATAATCTTTTACTGATTGAGCAACCACTCGGTTATGAAGATATTTTTGATCATTCAAAACTTCAGCGTGAGCTCAAAACACCTATCTGCCTGGATGAAAGCATCCATTCCCTCGATGATACCCGCGCAGCCATTGAACTCGACAGTTGCAGGATTATCAACATTAAACCAGGGCGTGTTGGCGGTTTCACCGAATCTATCCTCATCCATGACTATTGTGCCGCTATGAATATCCCGGTGTGGTGTGGCGGGATGCTTGAATCGGGGATCGGTCGTGCAGGCAATGTCGCCCTGGCCTCATTGCCTAATTTTACGCTGCCAGGCGATCTTTCAGCCAGCAAAAGATATTATAAAGAGGATATTGTAGACCCTGAATTTGTTGTGAATCCTGATGGCACCATGGATGTTCCGAACAAACCGGGTATCGGGGTGGAAGTCAACATGAAAGCACTGGATAAAGTTACGGTAAGAAGCGAAGCATTTAAAATAGCAGATTAATAACCTCATCCCCCGGCCCCCTCTCCCCAGGGAGAGGGGGAGTGGAAGATTGTTGAAGGACCAGTATATAAACATGTAAAATGGAGCTCAAAACATTTTCCCCATCGCCATCAGGTGAACGATATTGAATGCAGTATCAAGGATTAGTATATCGGCATCGTATCCCTCCAGAATATGACCTTTGCTCTGTAGTTTCAGAATATCAGCCGGGTTTGAGGTAGCAACCTGCAATGCATGTTCCAAAGAAATCCCATCCTCCATAACGGCTTCCTTCAACTCGCGTAAAATGGAAGAAGGCAGGCCCATTTCCATTTTTATCAATTTTCCTGTTACCGGATCGAAACCCGGAAGGGAGCCACATCCATCGGAAGTAAAGGTGATATGGCCCAATGGCACACCACTTTCAAGCAGTTGTTTCAATGCAATGGAGGGTTTGATCTCCTCGTCGGTATAATATGGATAGGAACTGGTGGTAATATCCACATACCCTTTCTTACCGTATTCTTTTGCATCCTCAAAAATGTAGCTATTGCGGTTGCAGTGGGTGGGAATGAACTGTTTATAACCCAATTCTGTACAGGCGACCACTTCGTGGATTGGTACAAAAGGATCAATTGCATCTCCCATGTGAACATTCACAATACCGGCCTTCCCTCCGATCATGCCGGCCACACGGGCACTGGCTGTAATCCTTGCCAGTTCACCCATAGATGGCAATGACGAACGATGATCTGAAATTGCCACCTCCCCCACTCCAATAATTTCTTCAAAAAATGCGATATCTTTTGCCACATCGCCGGTGATGGTTGGCGTCGGAACCTGGTAAGCGCCTGTGTACATCCAGGCTGAAACACCCTGTGCCCGCAGTGATTTCACCTTCATCAGCACACTTTCCACGGTTCGGGTAATGCCATCTGTTCCCAGACAACCGATTACGGTCGTAACACCTGCTTCCACCATCATGCTCAGCAGCAGTTCGGGCATACGGCTGGCTGGGCCGCCTTCCCCTCCGCCTCCTGTAATATGAACGTGCGAATCAATCAGGCCCGGCACCAGCCAATGACCAGTGCAGTCAATCGTTTTCACATCAACACCCGCAGGAGGTTCAACATGGTCGGCTATTGCTAAAATACTTTTACCACCAACAAGCAAATCCTTTTTTCCAAGGTACTGCGGTGAGTAAATCAGTGCGTTTTTAAAGAGTGTCAGCATTGTTTCATATTTATTCAGCAAAATTGGTAAAAAAATCAATGTCTGTTGTTTTTGTGCTTCCTTATTTTATAATTTCGTTATTGTTTAATCATTCACGACTAAGAACACTATGGTCTTTCCTGCAACAACACCTTTGAAACTGCTCCACAGTTTGTTATTTCTATCTATTTTCATCGGATTTACAAACCTTTACGCTCAACCCGGACGGTTTTTACTTGTGGGTGGCGGCGCAGAAAAAAATGGTGCAGCAAGCTGGAGTACGCCGGCGTACCGCTGGGCCGGGGAAGGAAAAAAGGTAGCCATTATAGGCTATTCAACCGGCACGCTTGCGCCTTATTTTATGCAGCAGTGCGGCGCCCAAAGGGCAAAAGAATTTGCCATTGCAAGTCGCGACAGTGCAAACAGTCAAGCTACCTATGATACACTGACCAGTTATGATGTGATTTTTTTCAGGGGTGGCGACCAGTATGATTACTACAGTTTATACCGCAACACAAAGCTTCAGGAAGCTGTGAACGATGTTTATACGAGGGGTGGCACCATCTGTGGTACCTCGGCTGGCATGCACATCCTTTCCTCTATCGTTTTTACAGCAAAAAACGGCACCGCATACCCCTATTCCTGTATTGAGAATCCGAACAACTATTATGTTACGCTGGCTAACGATTTTATGAGCTATTTCCCGGGTTTCCTGTTTGACACTCACTTTGCAGAGCGCGGACGTTTTGGAAGGCTGGTGGGTTTTCTGGCTAATTACTCCCTGAATAAAGGACAAGCTATTACCGGTCTTGGCATGGATGACATGACTTGCATGACGGTTGATGAACAAGGTTTAGGCACTGTATATGGAACGGGATGTGCAAACCTTTATAAATCTGGCAGTGACTATTCACTAAACGGCACCAAATTGCTCGCCGATACAGTTCAAATAGTTCAATTGTTGCACGGCAGCACCATTAATTTCCAAACGGGTCAGGTATTCTATGCCGGACTTGATCGTCAGATGAACACTGACGGACTTGAAGAAACAGGCAATTATACCATTCTGGCTAGTGGGAGTAATCCGGTTTCCGATAATCAGGCCATGCTGAACGACCTGGTAAACAATACAGGTTCACCAAAAGCGGAAATACTTGTTTTAACCGGTGATCAAATCCTGGCTGACGCCTATAAAACCAAATTATTGGAATTAGGCGTTGAGCAAGTAAATATCTTCGTCCTTAGCCCTGAATATGGGAACGATGCCAACCTCGGCAACCAAATAAATACGGCGACGAAAATACTGTTTCTGAAGAATTGGTTTATCTCATTTTCCTCATTTATGTCGACCCCCAACGGGAAATTGCTTCAAAAACAAATAAAAAAGGACAATATGATAACCACCTTTGTCGGAGAAGATGCACGACTTGCAGGAAAAACAGTTGTTGATAATTATCTCACCCTGTATGCTTCCTATTATGCTGAACTCTCCTTCGGGAAAGGGCTTTCACTGCTGAATCATACAGTGCTGATGCCAGACACATACCTGAACAGTGATGTTTATGAAAATACTGTAACGGCAATTCCATACGCCATGGCTAAAGACACCCTGAAATATGGAATTTGGCTTACCAACCACAATTACATGAAATATACCCCGGTGGCGGGCAAAGCCACACTCACAGGTTATGGTACCGCACCGGTCATGGTCCTTACTAATTCCGGAACCCAGGCAGGTTTTTCAAGCCATACAGCCTCGGGCAGTACCGGCACCTTACCCCGCATGGTGGCAGGTTTTGAACATTTGAACCTTGCATTGATCGATTACACCACCCCCTATGTGATGGGAAATGTTTATCCTTACGGAATGAATCCCCCTGGCAACAAAAACCCATTGGTGATTTCACCAAACCCGGTTCAGGACGAACTGACCATGAGATGGAATTCAACCGGATTTGAATGGGAAATCATCGACCTCCCGGGAACCCCGCTCCTGAAAGGCCAATCAGACATCGAATCGGAATCTGTTAATGTTTCCGGGTTAAAGCCAGGCCTCTACATGATAAAGGTTCAAGATAAACAAAATAACGTGTTAAGGACTTTGAAATTTGTAAAAAAATAGGCATTCATACCTCCCCCCCCGGCCCCCTCTCCTAAAGGAGAGGGGGAGGATGGTCGAACTTAAGAACACTATATGAAAAAAATATTCGCGCTGCTCTTTGTCACAACATTTTTAATTTCATCCATTTCAAACAGCCAGACCCGCTCAAAGGGAAGTCTTGTGATTGTTGGAGGCGGACTTGAAGCCAATAACAAAAGTGTTTTCAACCAGATGATTGACCTGTCGGGGGGAGCCACTCAGGCTGTCTTTGCCGTAATCCCGTCGGCAGGTGGCGCACCCATGCAGTCGTTCATGTATTTCAGAAGTGAATTGATCTCCTATGGGGTGAAACCCGAAAACATCCACCTTATCCCGGTGGCCATGATGGATGATGACAGTACCAGGGATGTGAACGAATCAGAATGGAAAAATAACGGGAATGACCCCCATCTGGCCGACCTGGTCAGAAAATGTTCAGCAGTATGGTTTACGGGAGGTGACCAGTTGCGTACCATGAGAACATTGATCCGGCCCGATGGCAGTAAAACGCCGGTGCTGGAAGCCGTGTGGGATGTTTACCTCTCCGGAGGTGTAATTGGCGGCACCAGTGCAGGGGCTGCCATCATGAGTGAGGTCATGATCGGTGCAGGAACCAGTATTGCAGCCCTGAGCAATGGGGTGGTCAGGGATTATTCGGGGAATGATCTTCCGGCTGATTCGGGGGTACTTGTAACAAGGGGGCTCGGGTTCTTCCCACATGGACTAATGGATCAGCATTTTAATCAACGTGCACGAATCGGTCGGCTCGCGGTAACTCTGATGGATGAAAAAAAAACAGGCAATCCGGGATCGGGTGGCGCAACGAATAATAACCTGGGTTTTGGTGTCGATGAAAACACGGCACTGATTTATTACGGGAAAGAGAAAAAGATGAAAGTTGCCGGCGTTGGTGGTGTCACCATGCTCAATACCAAAGATGCCCGGATCTCTCAAATTGATAAAGTGTCTGTTATTTCGAACCTGCTGTTGAATTATCTCGAGGAAGGAGATCTGTATGATTTCACAACCGGATCCATCACCCCGGCAGAAGGAAAACAATCGACCCTTGGGAAAGAACATCATCGCGAACTTTATTCCGACCAGTTTGGAATTTTGTCACCAAACTCGGTATCTTTTCGCGATCTCTATACAATTTACCTGGCTGATAATAAAAAGGTAGACACCCTAATAAGCACCACCTCAACCGGCAACAACTCAGGGTTCATGATAACCCTCCGCAAGACTGTCGCTACCGACTGTTTTTATCCAGGAAAACCAGATCACAGTGATCGATACACTGTGACCAATATCAGGATGGATATCACCCCGGTTCATATCTCTGTAACACCCATGAAAGATAAATAATAACCAAACTTTGACTGTATGAAAAAACATTACTATTTGCTCTTATTGTTCGGTTTACTTCTCCGACAACTTGCCGCTCAGGAGATTCCTGTGAGCGGAAGCATCCTTTCTTCCGATGATAATTCCCCAATTCCGGGCGTTACCGTCCTGATCAAAGGAACCACGCAGGGAACCACTACCAACCTCAACGGAAAATTTTCACTGCTTGCGCCTGCAAAAGGGGTTCTGGTTTTTTCCTTTGTCGGCATGCAAACCCAGGAAATTCCTGTTAACAGCCATAAAGTGATCAATGTCAAGATGACCGATCAGGACATTCCACTCGGCGAGTTAGTTGTGGTAGGGTACAGCACCACGAGTAAGAAACTGCTCTCGGGAGCAATTGAGGTGGTGGGTAATGATGAGATAAAAAACATGCCGGTCCGTACCCTCGATGGTGTTTTGCAGGGTCAAACGGCCGGGCTCACCGTCAACATGCAGTCGGGTACACCCGGTGGTCAGAACGTAATGAAACTCAGGGGCGGAAGTTCCATCAACGCAAGCAATGCACCCCTGATCGTCATCGACGGGATTCCTGCCATTACCGGGCAATACTCGCAGGTGGGAATGAGCGGACAGGAAATCAATGCCATCAGCGACATCAATCCCAATGATGTTGAATCGATGACCATTTTAAAAGATGCCTCCGCCACATCGGTGTATGGTGCGCGTGCTTCCAACGGGGTTATCCTGATCACGACCAAGAAAGGAAGCCGCGATAAAACGGATGTGTCGCTAAACCTCAGCTATGGATGGCAAACCCTGCCAAAAGACCGCATCATCCCAATGATGAGCGCTTCCGACTGGAATGCTTATAAGGGAACCAATGTCCAGGGAATCAATACCGACTGGATGAGTGAGATCCTGATCACCGCCCCCACGGCAAACACAGAACTCTCTGTGAGCAGCGGAAGTGATAAATTCAGGCTCTTCATCTCGGGAAACTATTATGACCAGGGTGGCGTTGTGATGGGAACCTCCTACCAGCGCTACAACGGACGATTGAACGCGGATTACAAGATACTGCCCAACCTGACCTTTGGCGGCGGTGTGGCGGTTACCTATTCAAAAAACGCCAGGGTTGAAGGTGATGCGACCCTAAACGGCCCCTTGCCGAACGCCATGTCGATACCGGCCATTTACCCTGTATATGACTCAACCGGTGCATACGACGAGTCGATGTTTTACGCAAATCCGGTGGCCATTGCAAAAAATTCAGTTAACTATGCCTATACCAACCGCACCGGCGGAAATGCATACCTTGAATATAAATTTTTGGATGGTTTTACATTTACCTCCAAGTTCGGGATCGATATATACAATCTCAGGGAGCACAGTTACGATCCCACAACCACCCGTCAGGGTAAAAAGTACAATGGCCTGGGTATTGAAGGAACGAGTTATGCCAGCAACCTCACGACCAACAATGTGCTCCAATACATCAATGAATTTAATAAAAAGCACAACATTGACATCCTGATCGGTCACAGTTTTGAGAAATATGCCAGTCGGACCACATACATCGAAGGAATAAATTTTCCGAATAACGACCTTCAGTATATGACTTCGGCCGGCACCATCCGTGCTGCTTCAGCCACAGCCCTCGACGGGGTGTTGAATTCGTACTTCGGACAAGCCAAATACAATTACAAGTACAAATACATCCTCACCTTCACTATCCGGGCCGATGGTTCCTCGAAATTCGGCAAAAACAACCAGTACGGGTATTTCCCTTCAGGTTCCTTTGCATGGCGTATGTCGGAAGAACCATTCCTGAAGAAAGTCAAATGGATCGACGAACTGAAAATCAGAGCCATCTGCGGGGCCACCGGAAATGACAACATTGGTAATTTTGGGTACCTTGGCCTTTATGGCGCCGGATACAATTATGGAGGTGGCGCAGGGATCGCCCCGACCAGGTTACCCAATCCTGACCTGAAATGGGAATCAACGATCCAAACGGGACTGGGATTTGATTTGTCTGTGTTGAAAAACAGGATCAACCTGAATTTTGATGTGTATTACAACCACACCAACGACCTGTTGCTCGACAGGCCCCTCCCTGCTTCAATCGGTTTCTACACCATCGCAGCCAACATCGGACAACTCGAAAATAAAGGACTCGAAGTCGTGTTGAATACCGTGAATATCGACAAGAAATTCACCTGGACCTCTTCCTTCAATTTTGCCATGAACCGGAACAAAGTATTGAGCTTATACAATGATCAGCCAATTGACGACATGGGTCGTGGCGGAAACCGGGTTGAGGTTGGTCAGCCAATCGGAATCTTCTATGGTTACAATTGCCTTGGCGTTGACCCCACCACCGGGAACCTCGTTTATGAGGATATCAATCATGATGGTGCCATCACCTCTGCCGACCGCATGAAAACCGGTGATCCGAATCCTGATTTCACCGCCGGATTTACCAATGTGTTTGGCTTTTTCAATTTCGAACTCTCTGTTTTTCTTCAAGGGGTGTATGGAAACGACATATTTAACGGAACGCTGATCTACCTCGAATCGGGAACCGGCGAGGACAACCAGACGGCCCGCATGAATGGTCGCTGGATGAAACCAGGTGATATCACACAATTTCCAAAGGTGGGCGATTCATATAAGTCATCCAGGTTTATTGAGGATGGTTCTTTCATCAGGGTGAAAAATATCACCCTGAGTTATAATTTCAGGAAGGACTGGATTAAAAAGATCGGGATGAAGTCGGCCAAAATATATGGTACTGTCCAGAACCTGTTCACCTTCACCAACTATACCGGGATGGATCCTGAAGTAAATTATTATGGTGGCTCAAGCAATATCATCCAGGGTACCGACTTCTTCACCTATCCGCAATCGCGTACCCTCCTGGTTGGTGTGAGTTTTATTTTTTAACTTTTAATTCTGAACAAAATGAAAAAAATATCATATATACTGCTTGTAATCGCCCTTGGCGCGATGTCGTGCACCAAGATGCTTGACGTTCAGCCTACAGATGCCATCTCGGCCGATGTGGCCTTCAAGGATAAAACCGGTGTTGACAAGGCCATCACCGGAGCCTATTATTCTCTTCATGATGTGGGCAACTACGGGCGCAACCAGGTCATCGTTGAAGACCTTGCAGCCGATAATCTCGCCTGGACCGGTACAACCCGCGACTATATGCAGATAGCCGATAACAATATCGCTGCCGACAATGCCATTATCGATGGGATATGGGCATCCAATTACGATTGCATCAACCGGGTCAACAATGTGCTCGATAGAATTGCCGGCATTGACATGACGGGGACTGAAAGGAATACGTACACCGGGGACGCGCTTTTTCTCCGGGCTTTGTCATATTATAACCTGTTGTGCTATTTCGGGGGCATTCCAATTAAAACCAAACCAACCCTCGATCTGAGCACGATAAATCAGGCGCGCAATTCCGTGGTCGAAGTTTATGTTCAAATTATGAATGATCTGTTGGTTGCAGAACAAATTCTGCCGAGTACCAGGTCCATTGGCCGGGCTAGTGCATACAGTGCGAAGGCTTTGCTTGCAAGGGTCTACCTGTCGGCATTTCAATATAGCAATGATCCTGCCATGGCAGATAGCGCGATATTTAAAGCTGGAGATGTGATCAACAACGGCGGGTACACCCTGGCGCCTGCTTTTAGCGACCTTTACAATGGAAACACTACCGAATCAATTTTTGAAGTAATATTTGATGCCCAGAATTATAACCGCCTGGCCCAGTATTTCTTCCCTGTTAGCCTCACCGGCCGGTATGAGGTGTCTCCTCCTGCCCCCTTTGTACAGAGTTTCCAGGCTACCGATACCACCAGGTTTAAGGCTTCCATCACCTTTGATGAGAAGAATCTGCCGTATGGAATCAAATACAAAGACTATACCTCCGGAACCGACCGCGTATACGTGTTACGCCTGGCGGAAATGTATATGATCCGCGCAGAAGCACAGGCGTATTCAAATGGAAATATTGAAGAAATCAGGAATGACATAAATCTTCTGCGAACCCGTTCTGGTTTGCCAACCACAACTGCCACAACCTATGAGGAGCTGAAACTGGCGATTGAAAATGAACGCCGGCATGAGTTTGCTTTTGAAAGCCAGCGGTGGTCTGACCTTGTCAGAACAAAAAGAGCAACCACTGTACTAGGAATCGATGAGAAATTCACCCTCTTCCCGATACCCCTCAGTGAACTTCAAACCAACAATCTGATGACCCAAAATCCTGGTTATTGATCATTTCTCAAACCATTAATGTAAAAAAATATGAAAAGAAATCTGTTATATTTAATCTCTGTATTGTTCATCCTTACCCTGGGAACAGGATGCAAAGAGAAAGACATGGGCACCCCTGCTGCCAGCACCGTGGCCAGTTTCAGTTATGTTATCACTAACCAGGGTTACGCGCCATGCGAAGTGGCGTTTACCAATTCATCGTTAAATGCTGCCGGGTATTTGTGGGATTTCGGAAACGGACTGACCTCCACCGAAGCCAATCCCACCACCACCTATTTAACACCCGGATTATATAGCGTTAAACTTACCTGTACGCCTGTCAATTCAGTTTACTACAATCAGGTAGTGAAAACCATGGCTGTGAATGTAAAGGATCCTCTTGGAGGCCTGACCCAGGTTTTTTACTTTACCTCCCGGGGAACCGTGGGAAATGGTCACATGGTCATCCTGGATGATGCCCCGCCCATTATTCAGGATTTTGTGGAGGCCGATATGTCAAGACCTTATGGAATTGCCGTTGATACCGCTCACAAAAAAGTTTATATCACCGATTATTCCAATAAGGCCATTTACCGGTATAACGCTGATGGAACAGCTGGCCAGAAAATTCTGGATGCCAGCGTTCCCGGACAGGAGCTCGTTGGCGATGCAGAAGCCATATTCGTCCTGGGCGATAAAATTTACTGGGGCCGTACCGGTGGCATTTACAAAGCCAACCTTGATGGTTCTAATCCTGAAGTGCATATTGATTTTGGCGCAGGTCCGCCCGAATTCCCCATTGATATGCAATACGACCCTGCCACCAATAAAATTTACTTTGTCAATGACAAAACAGATTATACCGGCGGATTCTGGTCGGTAAACTTTGATGGCACAGGATTGACAAAAATTATTCCGGATGTTGACGGAACAGCGCTGGAGATGGATTTCAGAAACAACAAGGCCTATCTGGTCCTTTATGCAGCCGCAGGGACTGTAGCGCCGGAAAATGGGGTTTATATGTGTAATCTGGATGGCTCCAACATCGTGAAAATCGGCGATTATGGCGCCAAAGCTACCTGGGGTATCACCATCGACGAAAAGCGGAATAAACTCTTCTGGGGGTACAAGATTTCAAACTCAGCTCCCGACGGGAAAATCATCAGGGCAAATCTTGACGGATCGGGTCCGGAGGATTGGCTTACCGGAGTTAGTCCGCATGCAATGACGGTGACCTGGATAAAATTGTGACGCGTGACGCGTAACAACCCATAAAAAAAGCCGTCCTCTCAGACGGCTTTTTTTATATGACCATTGTGCAATACCTATTTGACTAACAGCATTTTCTTTGATGTTACCTGATCTCCACATCTGAGGGTATAGTAATAAACACCACCGGGTAATCCGGCTGCAGTGAATTGAATGGTGTGTAAACCTTTTGCCTGATTGGAATTTACCAATGAGGCTACTTCACTTCCGATGACATTGAAAACCTTCAGACTTACCAACCCTGCATCAGGTAATTGGTAACTGATCGATGTTGAATTATTGAATGGATTGGGTGAATTTTGCCCGAGGTTAAAGCCATTTACCGAAGTTCCAATATCACCAATGGATGTGATCAGCGCCTGATACTTAACTACCGCTGCAGCAATATTGTCTAACATGGTTTGCTCATTAGC
>JBAXFM010000016.1:0-32343 GCA_037139855.1 Bacteroidota bacterium | reverse complement strand
TGGCGCGTTGCACAACCAGCACGGTATTCTTGTCGGCCACCCCAAAAAACGATGGGGAGAGCAGCCTCCCGGTTCTCAGGTATTCAGCGGTTGTTTGGGCATCCGTGTTGTTTTTATCGGTAATCGCATTAAATGCAAGATCCATCATGTCCAATGAAGTAACATCCTTGTCTGAGCCATTATCGGCTGAATTTCCTGTATTATACTCCGTCACGACCGTATTGTCGAGATTCATCAGTACGTATCCCTGCGGAAATCCTACGAATCCGAAGGTAGCTATCTTATGATCGCCGTTTGAAGGTTGCATCACCGTGATTACGCTGTTGTAATCCCGCACGGCCAGCGGTCGTTGCAGGTCAAGATTCCGGGCGATGATGGTATGACCTCCGGTGGCAGCTCCATAGGCGCCGACAAAGGTGCAGGCACCGCCCTTTAGCAATGAAATATGACCGCTGAACGCATAATCAAACGCACAACACTGGTCGAGACGATATACCTCATTTTTAGTCATTCCGGCTGTGATCGCCACCCCATCCAGGAAATCAAGAATTTTCAAACTCATATATAATTTGTTTCCTTCTATCAGTAACTCGTTGGAAACATAATTATACACTAACGGATTGGCATCTTTCCATGTTGTTTCGTAGTAGTTGGACCAATATTTCAACTCCGTTTTCATGTGTCGGCCATATTGCTTCCCCATTTCAAAATAGGTGCCTTTTAATGAAAGAATGGTTATTCCGGTTGGATGGAGATATTTTGCCCCAAGTTCTTCCACAGGAGCAGCGTTGTCGGTTTTACTTTTGCAACCGCTAATTAACAGCAGGGTTGAAAGTGATAGGATGAATAATGTTTTAATGTGTGTCATAATGCTAGAGGATTTAAAATGATTCATATTAATTCCAGATATTATAGGTTCCCCAGTAAATGGTTTGATTGAAATAATTAAGGCCAAATTGGAGATTCCCGTTAGTTGGCTTGTTAATGTCTAAAGCAAATCCATAATTCATACATTTTGAGCCACTTGAAATGTTTACCAATGACAATCCATTTGCTTTAGAAAAAGGTGACGAAGAATGCATAACAAATAAATCTTCCTGGAGCGGTTCATGAATTTTGTTAGCGGGAATAAAAGTTCCGCCCGACATCCAGATTTCTGCACCTGTTTCATTTGGAGGACTCGCAGCCCAACGCGAAAACACTGAGATATTACCTCCTGAATTTGGATTCGGGGATACATTGATATTTGCCGATCTGTAGTTAATAAACCAGGTACCACCATTATTACTTGAAAATTTCACCCCATTAAATCCCATATTGTAGTCGTCATACGTAAAAGCGGACAGAGGATTGCTACCATTATTGCCGACTATTTCAGGACACTGGATCTCCTCTCCCGTGAAGGCTGTACCAAAACCACTACCAGGAAAATTCTGAACACTTTTCATGTTATTCATATCATTTACAAACAAATATCCCCAGGGCCAGTAAAGCGAAGCTGAACCAAACGGAAGGCAATAGGTTGCTGAATAAATACTTGATGATTTCGTTAGATCATTGGGGTTTATCCAGCAGACAGGAACGTTTGCATGCATTGAAACACCCGTTTGCTTATGCCAAGTTGAATTGCTTATTCCTATATCTGCAAATTTCAGCAGATAACCCGATGAAATATTGCCCCCGCTTCCCCTGTAGAAACTTATGATATTATCAGCAATGCATGTGCTGCCATTCCAGTATGTATATGGGTATTGGCTCTCCATACTTCCATTGTTATCCAGAACCAATGGGTAGGAATCCATATTAAAAGTCCAGGAAAGGGCGGTGGTCGAACAATATTTTTGCGGCAAAGCCATCGTAATATAAAAATCGTTGGTTGGAGCCCCTACAGCATGAAGAATCATAGAATTAAGCAAATTGGCGCGTTGGATGAAAGGGCTGCAAGCAGCATCATATTTTATCCCAAAAGAAAGATATTCCATTTCGGCACTAAACCTGTCAAGAGACCTGTAATCCACAAGGTTCACGCTCAGGTAATCAACTACATTGAGAAACATTTTCATTTCCTGGATGATAAATTTTTTAAAGTAGTTATCATGATATTGCCGAATAATACCTGGCCCATACACTGTGTCATAGGCGTTTTCGGCATTGCCATAAACGAGGAACGCCTTATATTGTGAATTGAGAAGCATCAGAAAATAATTTTCCAGCAGTCTGTAACTACTCATCGCATTTGTATCCTGTTTTGTCAGTGCGTTACCACTGCTATTCAATATTACCCCATCGGCGTACCTCTTCAACACACTATTGTTGAAATTATATACATTTAGTCCACCCATGATATAAGTATTTAAACTTAAGATATTCCCCGTCATATCAGTTTCTGTGGTTGATGCATCATGATATCTCTGAACGAAGAACTTCCTGGCATTGGCCTGTAAGGTATCGATCGGCATAATACCGTTGCCTTGCTGGATAAGCCTTGCATTATAACTGTAATACATCAGCCCTGTGTTGGTTGCAGAATCATACGCGTTTTCAATGAAATTTATCAGATTGTTTGTTTGCAAACCGGCAATTGCGTTGAGAATTTCGGTCTGGGTCAGCTCAAGATCCCCCACCAGATCCAGTATGTCATTCTGCAACTCAGAAATTTGAGTTGAAAGTTGACCAAGTTCATAATCAGTACTATCGAAAGGGGTTACTTTAGTTTCATATTTGTAAATATTATATATCAACTTCATCCCGTCCGAGTAAGGTATGTTCGGGAGAATATTTTCACCCGTTGCATTCTCAACGCCAATGCCCACCTTATACAATAAACTTCCTCCGAATTTTTTATGTTTTACAATTTCATCATCAGTCAGGAATTTGTAATCTTCATGACTGAAGGGATCGGTTATTCCCAGGCTGTCGGGGGTTCCCGGATCTGGCGTTGGATCACTATTGTTTTTACGACAAGCGGTTGTTGTAAAAATCAGCGTAATCATTCCAAGGCAGATAAAAACATTTGCAATGCTGTTCCACTTCATTTTTGTTTGCATAATTCTCCGGTTTTTTGGTTGAAGTTTAATTTGGGCTGCAAAAATAGGGTCCTCTTTTATGCAGTATGAAAAAAACTCTTCCGGAATCTTCAATTTTGATAATTCCGGAAGAGTTTAAGTATAAAAGGACCTTAATCTGTGTTTGTCGGATTGTTTTTTACTGGTCGGGCAGGCTGAAAATGGAAACTGTTCATCTTCAAATACAGGGCCGGGCTCACCCCGGTGAATTTTTTGAAGGCAACATAAAATGTTGATTTTGTACTGAATCCAACTTGTGAGGCGATCATATCGATGGTGAGGTTTTTATCTTTTCGGCCAGTCAGCATGTGGCAGGCTTCTTTCACCCTCATGTTGTTGATGTAATCATTATAATGCAGGCTATAATGCTGGTTGATGAGCTGGGAAAGGTAAGTATAGTTGGTCTCCAGCATCACGGCCAGATCGTTTAACTTGAGTTCGGTATTGCGATAAGGTTTTTCGGTACGCATTATTTCTTCGAGCTTTTCTTTCAGTTGCATGGCCGTATCGGCTTCCAGTTTGGGCGTTTTTTTCTGGCTGACAAACTCTTCTACTTCGATCATCTCGTAAGTCCGCTGAGCCAGTTGCCGTCTTGTATTCCTGAGTTTTCTGAAAAGCAATGACTCGGCCATCAGCGAAAAGATGATAATGGCAGCCACAAGGAGGATAAGCCAGATAATGATCTTTTGCTGACGTATTTTATCGGCATAGGCTTCCCTGGTCTTTTTAACATTCTGCAGCGAGATATCCATGCTCTGGTACATTAGTTCAACCTTTTCATCAGATAACCGGGCTGACTGTTTTTCCTTCTGAAGGCTGTCGGAGAACATTTGCGCCTTCCTATGGTATTCTCGTGCCTTCACCGGGTTTTTGTCCAATATATATTCTGTGGAAATAAATTCGCTGTACCGGATCATTTTGGCATAATCTCTATCCAGGGATGAATATTTCAAAGCCGAATCGGCAAAAGTAACAGCCTGCCGGGGATCCCCGTGTGTGGCATACTGCCGGGCAAGATCAAAGAATATATCTGAAATCAGTTTTTGAGACCCCGCCTGGCAGGCATTAACCATGGCAAGGTGCAGGAAATAGTTACTGCTGTCGTTCTTTATCCCGGCCTTGTTGTATAATCCGGCCATAGAAATGAAGTTCCGGGCACGCATCTCCCGGATGAGCAGGCTGTCTTTAAAATAGGAAGCCGGATCGGACTTGTCCAGTATTTTTTCGTTGTAATCCAATAAGGACTGTGACTTTGCAAACCATGAACGGATCGAATCTGTTTTTCCGGCTTCAAGTTCAAGTGAACATAAGTATAAATAATTCTGGGCCATCTGGAGATTAATTACCCCATAAAGGCATTGGACGGCACTTTTAAAATAATACAGCGCCGAGTCGTATTGTTTTTGTATTTGGAAACCCAGGGCTATATTCTGTAAAGCCACGGCAGCGGGATGCGATAAGTTCGATTCAAGGGCAATGCCAAGCGCCTCCCGGTACGCTGCATCGGAATGATTGTAAAGTCCGTAGCGGTAAAATATATTACCTATATCAATAAAATAATATGGATCCAGGTCTTTGATCTCCGGGTGGGCAGCGATCAGCCGAAGGGCGTTAATAAGGTTGGTGCAGGCCTTCATGCTGTTGTCACGGCGGTATTGGTATAGTTCTGCAAGATACATGTACATGTCGATCAGGTCGCCATAGGCCTTCAGTGAGTCAAGGTACAGGATATACTGCCTGCTGATATTAATGGCCGAATCGGGAGAATCGGCGTATAACCTTGACAATAATTTATTGATGGAATCGGTTTTACCTGCAGGGACACTTCCGTGAACGGATATTTGACCCGGCTCCTGCTGGCAGGACTGGATTATAATCATTCCTCCGGTCAAAAGGAAAACTGAAAGAATCCTACTCCTTAACAGAATTTTCCACATTGTTTAACAGTTAATCTTCAGTTAAGTTTGATTCCACGGTTATTTTTTATCCGGGTCGACTTCCCATTTTTCTCTGCCATTTTTAACTCTTTCCTTATATTCAGGAGTTTTAGGGTTAAAACGAATATCAATGAAAGAGGCTTCATGGTTATTGTTGATTTTCAACAGTAATGACTGATAGGGATCAAAAGTGAGCGAAACAGGTATTGTTTTTCCATGCCAGCTGACCGCAATGCTGAAGGTTTTTGTTTGTTCATTCAACGATTGCCCATAGGCCAGAGGGAAGGTGAGATGCTGTGATTTCGGGTTGGCAAAGAAAATATACATTCCTTCATCGGTTTCCCTGCACCAGTAGTCGAATTGTTCAGTTCCGGTGATAAACGGTTTTATCTTGTTCATTTCCTGCCATGATGATTTCTCATTGGGTGATTTTTTCAATTTTTCAACCAATAAGTGGTACTCGTTGTTTGATTTAATGAAACCTGGTTCCGAAGGAAGTTGTTTCATGCAAACAGGTAGTCCTTGTTGGGCTAATTCCGATACCCGCTGCAAAGCCGTAAGGTCCATATACTGTACATCAACATAGAGGGCTGCAAAGGAGAGATCGCCTACCCGAAGCCGTCCGTTTTTAAATTCCGCTTTCTGTAGAAATTCTCCATTGATCCACAGCGGACGCCAGGGTTTCAGTTCTTCAGGAAGATAGGTATACCGTTGTTCATAAGCGCCCCAAGCCCAGATGAATTGCTTTTCAACCGGCAATTCCCCGGCAATCCAGGTATCTTCGGTTGGCAGGTAAACGGCCACTTCGGAGAAGGTATGCCCTTTTTTCATGCAGGTGGATACCTTTTCCATATACTTATTGAATGCAGGGATTTCTGCAGCCAGGGAACCGTTTTTCCCCACATGGACCGATGCATAGAACTTCACGGTGTCCTGACCAGCAGGGTTGTATGGCTTGCCATGCCAGATGATCTGGTTCACCCCGTTGGCAAAGATAGCGTCGGCCAGCAGTTTCAGGTCGGCTGTTTGTTCTTCCGAATGATGATCGCGTGGCCAGCCATACAGGCAGGTAAAGGTTTCGCTGGTCACAACTTTTTTTCCGGATAATCCGGCAGCAGAGGCAACGATATTTGCATAGGGGGGCTCATACAACAGCGCTTCACTTTCGGGTACATCGATAACGGCATAGGATGAGATGATATCGCACGGGGCGCCTGAACACTGTGCCCTGGAGTAGGCTCCCAGTTCATGACTCTTGTTTGTAAAGGGTTTGTAGAACTCTTCAATGACATATTCCGACAGGAGCTTCAGGTAGTCGTATCGGACACTGCGGAAAGGTTCCTGGTTGGAGTAAAGACTGTCAGTGTAATTCTTGAGTGAATAACCGTATCGTTTGCTGAATTTCTCCGTAAAACCCGGAGTGGTCAGAAATTTCGTTTCCACCTCCCAGGAGTCGCAGAAAAGCCCGGATACCGATCCTTTCAATGCGGGTTTCAAGGCATTGCCTGTTCTCTCTGCATAGTGGTAAAAGGCATCCCTGTTGAGGTGGTCAAGGACGTAACCTTTTTTCGGGTAATCCCAGGAGGCGGTGATATCCTGCCTCCATGCCGGATCGGTAAGGTTCATGGTGGCTTCCGCGAAAGGTACTTTTGTATCACCGAATGGCCACAGAGAACCGAAAGTAAAATCACAACCGAGGTTCAGACTGTCTGCACAATGTTTGGCATAGGCTACCATCTCAGTCCAATCAGGGCTAAGCCACGGTTGACGCGGAGTATAGTGTACGGTATCCTTTTTCATCCGGTTCAGCGGATAAACCCAGGCGATTTCCACACCCCCGAACCCGTTGTTTTTCAACCAAACCAGGTTGTCGTTGATGTCAGCTTTGCTGATCATCGAGGCAAACCACCACCATCGCGTCCATGGGCGGGAATCCTGATAGATTTTTGTTGATCTCATCTCCGGAATGTGAATAAATTCACGATCCTGGGATATGGCTGAAATAGTCAATCCAAAAATCAGGAATGCTGAAAGAACGTAGGATTTCATAATGTTTATCTTTTCGGTAAGCCTGGCGGCTGCAGGTTGGAAGAGCGTAAATTACCACCTTTATCCGCGTGAACATCCGGTTTATTGATCACAAAGATAAACAGTTTGACGTTTGTCTGAATTTTATCCGTTTTTACATGAAATTCATCGATAGTAAGAGGAATATTCAATTATTTTAAATTTAGAGGTAATCTAAACAACTCCCTTGTAATTACCACTGACTTGCATCTTTCAGCAATCAACCATTGTATATGTTTGAATGTGAATAAAATAACAATTATTTTGAAAGCAACTATGCAGTACTTTTACGTCCATATTTGCAGTGCAAAATCTCATTCTTATAAACCATTCAACGAAACCATGAAAAAACAAACCGTACTTTATCTTGCCAGGACCCTTGGTTCTGTAATCATCAGCCTGTTAGTTACTTTCAGCGCTATCGCTTATCCTTCCGGAGCTCCCGCGGGGTATACCGGTTCACCCGGCGATGGCCAGCATTGTGTGAGTTGCCATGGAGGATCAGCTGCTACAGTTACCGGGTGGATCACAACCAATGTCCCGGCAGCTGGGTATACAGCAGGAACGATTTATAATATTACCGTCACTGTGAGCGGCAGTGGAAAAAAAGGATTTGAGGTTTCTCCCCAGAATGCTGCCGGTACTCAGTTAGGGATTCTGGCAGCCGGCACCAGCAGTCATCTGGTAGGAGGTACGAAATATGTAACCCAGAGTTCTGCCGGAAGCACTTCAAGCACAGTCACCTGGACATTTACCTGGACTGCTCCGGTTGCAGGAACAGGACCGGTTACATTCTATGGAGCTTGCGTCGTAGGGAAGCCCAACACGAAACTTACCAATACGGTTGTAAATGAGAACACGGTTATGCCACTTGCCGTGTCAGCAACTGCAAACCCCACAACCATCCTGCTTGGAACCTCCTCCCAACTTGGTGCGACAGCTTCGGGCGGAACCGGGACCTATACCTATTCATGGACCTCAGTTCCGGCAGGATTTACTTCTGCCCTGCAAAATCCGGTGGTATCTCCAACAGTAACCACTCAATACATTGTCACAGTCAATGATGGAGCAGGAACCTCACAAGGCAATGTGACTGTTACAGTAACAATACCAGCTCCATTGGCAGTCATTGCCACGGCTACCCCATCTTCGATCACCAGCGGCGGGACATCACAACTTAACGCAAGTGCATCAGGAGGTTCCGGAGCTTATACCTATTCATGGACTTCTGTACCGTCCGGATTCACCTCTGTCCAGCAAAACCCGCTGGTCTCGCCCGTTGTAACCACCCAGTATAATGTGACTGTGAGTGATGGTACAGGAACCGCACAGGGGAATACGACCGTTACTGTTACGGCAGTTCCACTATCGGCCACTGCATCAGCCACACCATCAGCCATTTGCGCTGGTCAGAGTTCGCAACTCAATGTAGTTCCGGCAGGCGGAAGTGGCGCCTACACCTATTCCTGGACCTCCATCCCGGCAGGATTCACTTCAAATATTCAAAACCCGGTAGTAACACCTTCGGTGGCGACACAGTACTTTGTCCATGTTTCAGATGGTATACTTTCGGTGGATGCACCCACCAGTGTGGCAGTGAATCAACCCGCAACAGCTGCTGCCGGCAACGATACCACCTGTGCCTTTAATACAACCCAGGTTCCGCTCAATGGCATTGCTGCCAATTACTCCACCGTTCTGTGGACAACCTCAGGCAGCGGAACCTTCAGCGCTTCCAATGCCCTCAACGGATATTATTTACCCAGTGCTGCTGATAAAACAGCAGGAAATGTTACGGTAACCCTGACGGCTTCGGCCCAATCGCCCTGCATAAACGCTGCTATTGATTCACGGATCATCCATTTTGACGGTCCTACCGGGATTGGTGATAACCAGCAGATACAGATCAGTATGGTCATTTCACCAAATCCATCTACTGGAATATTTTCACTCAGGATGACCGGAATTGACCAGGAGCAGGCAAATGTGACTGTTTCAGATATCCGTGGCAAAATAATTGTTCACCGGGCGGTTCAAACTCCGGAGATGGAGCAATTCGACCTGTCGGGTTTTCCCAAAGGTATGTATCTTGTTAAAGTTCAAACAGTGAAATCATCTGTGATTCATAAACTTGTAATAGATTAACATAAACCACGAGACGTTTTGACCAATTTGTGGTAAGATTGGTCTCACCGGATCTGAGGATTCGTTATATTCCTGGAAAGGCTGTCTTGAAATCATGCTTCAGACAGCCTTTCTTTTTTAATTTGCCTTCCAGGTTTCCGATAGAATTCCCGGAGTGAAGCTTCCCTTAAAATTTAGATGAATTCTAAACAATAGCATTAAACGCACGCCAAATATGTAACGTGTCGCATATGTAATATGTATCACGATGATTGTTAATTAATTAACAGCAAAACATTGCAATTGTTTACATATTTTTGTTAAATAAATAACAGAAAAATGTGATTTTTAACTAAAAACAGATAAATATGAAAAAACAATCCGTACAATTTTTCACCAGGATGATTGGTTCCGTATTAATCAGTCTGCTGGTCAGTTTCAGTGCCATGGCTTATCCTTCAGGTTCCCCCGCAGGATATACCGGTTCCCCCGGTGACGGTATGCATTGTGTAAGTTGCCATAATGGCTCAGCCGCTACAGTTTCGGGCTGGATTACAACAAACATTCCGACTGCCGGATATACAGCGGGTACCATTTATACCATCACAGTCACCGTAAGTGGAAGCGGAAAAAAAGGATTTGAAGTCTCTCCCCAGAATGCAACCGGAACCCAATTGGGCGTTTTAGCGGCGGGTACCAGCAGCCACCTGGTGGGAGGAACAAAATATGTTACCCAGAGTTCTGCCGGCAGTACGTCGAGCACTGTTATCTGGAATTTTACCTGGACTGCACCTGTGGCCGGTACCGGCCAGGTTACATTTTACGGAGCGTTTTGTGTGGGAAAAAGCAACACCAAATTATCGACAACCGTTGTTAATGAAAATAGTGTCATGCCGCTTGCGGTGGTTGCCACGGCAAACCCTACATCCATTATACTTGGGGCGACTTCTCAACTGAATGCCACCGCCTCCGGTGGAACAGGAACGTATACCTATTCATGGACATCAGTCCCTGCAGGATTTACCTCCGCTCTGCAAAACCCTGTGGTATCGCCAACGGTTACCACGCAATATATCGTCACTGTTAATGACGGTGCGGGAACCACCCAGGGCAACGTGACGGTTACAGTAACCATTCCGGCGCCCCTTGCAGTAGTTGCCACAGCCACTCCCTCATCCATCAACAGCGGCGGAACATCACAACTTAACGCAAGTGCATCAGGTGGCTCCGGATCCTATACCTTCTCCTGGACATCCGTTCCTGCAGGATTCACTTCAGCCCAGCAAAATCCGCTGGTGTCGCCAACTGTAACCACCCAGTATAATGTAACCGTAAATGATGGTACAGGAACTGCACAAGGGAATGTGACCGTTACCGTTACGGCAGTTCCGCTTTCGGCGACTGCATCAGCCACCCCTTCCGTTATTTGCGCAGGTCAAAGTTCCCAGCTCAATGTTGTTCCGGCAGGTGGAAGTGGCGCCTACACCTATTCCTGGACCTCCATACCGGCCGGATTTACCTCCAATCTCCAAAACCCTGTTGTGACACCTAATGTTGCAACCCAATATTTTGCCCATGTTTCAGATGGAACTCAGTCGGTGGATGCACCCACCAGTGTTGCAGTGAATCAACCCGCAACGGCTGCTGCAGGCAACGATACTACCTGCGCCTATATCACCACCCAGGTTCCACTCAATGGAATTGCTGCCAATTATTCCACAGTCACCTGGACCACCTCAGGCAGTGGAAGTTTCAGTGCCGCCAATAACCTCGCAGGATATTATTTACCAAGTGTTGCTGATAAAACATCAGGCAATGTTACCCTGACACTTACGGCTTCAGCCCAATCGCCTTGTACGGCTTCAGCCGCCGATATGCGGATTATCCATTTTGACGGTCCTATCGGAATCGGCGACATCATTGGCACACAAATCAGCATGGTTATTTCTCCAAATCCCTCCACCGGGTTGTTTTCGATCAAGGTGAGCGGACTTGATAATGTGAAATCAACCGTAACTGTTTCCGACATCCGCGGAATAGCAATTGTGCAGCATGTATTTGATGCTTCGGGCGTAGAACGTCTCGATATTTCCGGATATCCAAAGGGGTTGTACCTGGTAAAAATCCAGACAGCAACAGAATCCATGGTGCGGAAACTGGTTGTTGAGTAAATTGAAGACCTGGTAATTCTATCGTAGCTTCGTTTGGTTCACGCAGATTTTCGCAGATTTTCCACGCAGATTTCCACAGATTTGTCACGCAGATTCCCGCAGATTTTTTTTTCAAGAAATTTTCTGCGGGAATCTGCGTTATAATCAGCGCAAATCTGCGAGAACTATTTTTAACTTAGAAAGAAGACCACCATGAACGATTTTGACGATAAGGCAAAACATTGGGACCAAAACCAGATGCATCTTGAACGCACCAAAGCAGTTGCCAGGGATCTGCTGAAACAAATTCCAATAAATAAAAACATGGAAGCCCTTGAATTTGGCGCGGGAACAGGCTTGCTGAGTTTTTTCCTGAAGGAGTCCTTTGCCGGCATCACACTGATGGATACTTCCAGGGAAATGCTGAACATGGCTGAAACCAAACTTACCACCGGCGAGGAGGGCAAGATTCAAACATTGTTTTTCGATCTGGAAAAGTCCATGTACACCGGTGGACGGTTCGACATCGTTTTTACCCAGATGGTTTTACATCACATCAAAGATGTGAATGCCATTCTTGCAAAGTTTTATGAAATGTTACTACCGGGGGGGTATCTTGCCATCGCCGACCTATACACCGAAGATGGTTCTTTCCACGATCCCGGGGCGGAAGTTCACCATGGATTTGATACGGCAGAACTTGCCATTCATTTGAAGGGGTGTGGGTTCGGAGATATCACAGACAGTCAGTGTTTTGTAATCAGGAAAGAAACTGTTAGAAGAGAAAGCAGGGAATACCCGGTCTTTTTATTAACTGCAAGGAAAATCTGAAAAATCTGTAGTTCGGTTTTATAGTCTGATTAGATGTATTTTTGCACGACAATAATTTAAAAGAAAAACAGTATGAAACATACGGTGGATACTTCCTGGAAAGGAAACATGCTATTCGATGCGAATGTAAGTGGTCATCACGTGATGATGGATGCAGTTCCCGCAGTAGGAGGGGAGGATAAAGGTTCCCGTCCCAAAGAACTGATGCTGGCCGCCCTGGCCGGTTGTACCGGGATGGATGTGGTATCCATTTTGAAAAAGATGCGGGTAGAATTTACCGGGCTCAATATCCGTATTGAGGCAGATGTGACCGAAGAGCATCCCAAACACTATGACAAGATGCTTGTGATTTATGAATTTACCGGGCAGGGTTTACAGATGGAACAACTGAAAAAAGCAGTGGAATTATCACAGGAGCGCTACTGCGGGGTTTCTTTCGTATATAAGAAAGCGATGGAAGTCAGGTATGAAATCCTGATAAAATCCTGATGTCACCCTTGATGATTGTTGTGGTCACATAAATCCTGCCATTGCCTGATGAATTTTTCGACGATCATCCTTGCCGGCGGGCAAAGTTCACGGATGGGAGCCAACAAAGCGCTCATTCACTACCAGGGCAGGCCATTGATCCAATACGCAGTTGATCTGGCCCTGTCGTTTACGAATGAAGTATTCATCAGTGCCAGCAACCATGATCTTGATCACCTTGGATTTCAGGTCGTAGCAGATATTCTGGCAGTGAAAGCCCCTCTGGCTGGAATTCATGCCGGACTGAAATTCAGCCATACCGATTGGAACCTGGTTCTTACCTGCGACATGCCAAATGTAACCAGTGAATTAATTAATAAGTTGCTGTCTGTATTAGACAACCGTCTTCGGATGGTTGTTCCGCAGCATGACGGATTCCTTGAACCCTTATGCGGTTTTTATCACAAGGAGATCATACCCCAGATCGAAAGAAATTTTACAACAGGAAAAATTAGTTTACTTGATTTGCCAGCTAAAGTGCCGCACATGCTCGTTGGGATGGCAGATACAGATACTTATGGGATTGCCAGCCTTTTTAAGAATGTAAATGAAAAGAGAGATCTGGTGATTTAAAGCATTCAGGATTAGCACCCCCCTGAAGCTTTTTTCTTTTTCTTAACCGGTACTACACCCGGTTTTGGTGTTGCAGAACCGGATGCCGCTGGGGCAATGGCAGAAACATCCCCACCGCCCAGCGCTGCAGATGCCGCTTTTCGGAAATCATACCGGGCAATTTCATCATTGGAAACAATATTTTCCGGCTTCACGGGGTTCATAATGGTCTCCATCCAGTAATTGAGGCCGCCCTGGAGTACATAGTTGTTCTGGTAGCCAAGTTGCCGGGTGAGCAGCCAGGCTTCATTCGCCTCCGTTGAACCATTTGAATACAAAATATTCATCCTGGTTCCCTGGTTCAGTACATCCGTGTTGCCTTCGGAAAGAATATCCTGAAGTGGGATATTGATGGCGCCCGGAAGGTTGAACATTTCAAATTCACGGGGATTCCGCACATCGATCAATTGGATAGAGGGGTCTTTCTGAATGATTTTATCGGCAACCTCATCCGGGCTGATAAATTGTGTTCCGGTTCTGATTTCAGCAAGCAGTTGTTCAGCGGTCAGTTTATAGGGCCGTGTAGTATTCTGGGGTACCAGGGCGATGATCAGCGCCAGGATTAAAAGGACCAAGGTGAGATAATGCAACGATTTCATAATACAATGTTTAAAATTATTGTTAACCATCTGTTATGCCCCTCCCTTCCTGGGGAGGGGACGTGGGTGGGGTTAATATTCCTCCCTTGGAAACTTCTTCTCCAGCCATTCTGATGCATAAAACATCGCCAGTGCAACCACCACGAGGATAAGAGCAAAGACACCATCACTGAGGTCCAGCATGGATGATATTTTCGGAGATCCCATGGCTCCTGATTTGTAAAGGGTTTCAAACATAGGATATCCGAAGGCAAAGAAATAAACCCCTATAAATAGTCCCACAATGAAAATCATGGCATCGATCTTGCCAATGGCAGCGCCGCAAAAACTGGTTCCGGGACAAAAACCGCCCATGATGAAACCTGCTCCCATCACCAAACCACCTACAATCGCAGAAGTCAGAAAGGTTGGATTGACGTATACCAGGTTCAGGTCAACCCACCCAAAGAGGCTAAAAAACAAAAGTCCGAGCATGGCCGTGACCCCTCCGGTGAAAAAAACTTTTAATACGACCATGTCGTATCCATAAAAAAGTCCGGCCAGCTTCCGGCTCGATGAAAAACCGCATTGCTCAAGCACAAAGCCGAAACCGATGCCAATGACAAAGGCCAGGAAGAAATTTGTGTTTGAGGAGATGATGTCGTTAACTGCTAATGGGCCCATGTTGATTTTTGATTTACGATTTACGATTTTTATTTTGCAATCAGTTGTTCCGTATTCTCCCCCTCTCTTTTAGGAGAGGGGGTCAGGGGGGTGAGGCTACTATATCCAGTTCCTTCTGAAAAACCAGGCCAGTGCATAGGCCCCGCCGAATATCGCCATCATGGTGATGATCCCACCAAAAGAGATGACTGCCATCCCGCTGAGCGCCGATCCGGAAGTGCAACCTCGTCCGAGTTGAGAACCTACGCCAAAAAAGACACCTCCAAGCAATGCGAATACCAGCCTTCTGCGCGAGGTTATTTTCGGGCTGTGTTCAACCTTAAACTTCAAACGTCCGGCGAGTGCGCCGGAAGCGAAACCTCCAACGATTACCCCAAGCATTTGAAAGACCAGCCAGTTTTTTAGTGGAGAACCGGAATGTTCTTCGTGGTACTCTTTGAAGTACTTGGTTCGTTCCGCATATTTTGGGGCGACAGTCTGAGTGGTTGCCACGACCACACTTTTAATGGCGCCACTGGCTCCAAGCCCGCGCCCTGAAATAAAGTTTGCCGCCAGCAAGACCAAACCAAGCAAAACCCCGCCAATATAAGGGTTCATATACCTGGACTTTTTAGGTTGATTTGTTGTTTCCATCACTTTTTAATTCAATGTTCGTTATTCAATATTCGACATTCGTTATTCCTCATTAGTAAAGATATCTGCTTGCCTGACCGGCATACACAATGATAAACCTTAAAAAGAGTCCTCCGGTAAGAACGAGGGCAGAGGTAATGACAATCGGGATCTTATATCCCAGCAATTCAAGAACTTCCAGAAAAACGGGGACAAGCAAACCAATAAACACCACAAAAATCCAGAAGACCTCGGTGTAGGGTCCTCCAAGGAACATATTCGCCGCATCAATCTGAACCTGGGTACTGGCTTGAAATCCCATAAACATATGTACGATCAGAAACAGTTCGATTCCGATCAGCATCAGGTCGATACGGCTGAAGATGTTTCGCTCAAGATGACTTTTTGCCATGAGCATGATCACTGCGGCTCCGGTGGAAAGGCTGGAGGCAAAGAACAATGGTCCGAGGATACTGGTGTTCCAGAGAGGCCGGGCATTAAAAGCGGAAAGCAAAATTCCGGTATATACCCCCAGGATTACCGCGTAAAGCAGCATCATCCAGGCAAGGATCAGACGGTACTTAATAAAAAACGCCTCCAATTCTTCCAGGAAAGGATATTTCCAATGCCAGCCAGGCAGCAACTCTTTTAACCATGTGGCACACCAGATTACTGACAATGGTGTTATAGCTAGCAACGTCCATGCGCCCCACGACATGGGCGATTCCAGGCGGATCGCCAGGTAAAGTTGCCAGAAAAAGGCTTTGTGGTTTAGGTCAAGAAACAATGCCCCCAGGCCAATGATGAGCAGGAACGGCGTGAGCATTGGCGCCCATTTGATCGCGGCAGGATATTTTTTCTCACGGCCCATGATGTAATAGAGAGATGCGAAAAACAATATGCCGGCTGCAACACCCCCTAAAAAGAGATATAACGGGATTTGCCAGTGCCAGATGTTCAGGGTAGGATCCACCATGGGATTTGCGCGACCGCTGATGATTAACTCTTCTCTCATGGCGTTCAGATTAAAAAATAAAGATTGGGATTGGTCCCCGCCTCCGGGATCAACCTTTTATACTTCCGTTTTTTCAACACCTGCGATATTTCACTTCGCGGATCATTGGTATCGCCAAAATAGAGACATTTCGTCGGGCAAACAGCCACGCAGGCGGGAGGGAGTCCGTCCTTGACCCGGTGCACGCAGAAAGTGCATTTGTCAACATATCCTTTTGGGTGCGTATACCTTGCATCATAGGGACAGGAGGCAATGCAGGCTCCGCAGCCGATGCATTTATGGGGAGTAACCAACACCGTTCCGCCATAATCATAGTGGCTTGCTCCGGTTGGACAGCAGCGCACACAAGGTGAATTGGTGCAATGGTTGCATCGTTCGGAGCGGATTTCCATTTCGAGTTGCGGGTAGGTTCCGTCGTTTACCTCCACAACCCAGTCGCGGCAATAACCGATCGGAACATCATTTTCAGTTTGGCAGGCAACAACACAATCGCTGCAGCCGACACATTTTTTGGTATCAATGGCCATTGCGAATCTCATGCCTTCACCTCCTTATCCGGGTTTTCAGTAATAAATGTGACGAAATTTCCCCTCATACCGGTTCCGCCCATCACCGGATCCATCAGCACTTTGGTAATCAGGGCAGCATCACTCACCCCTTTCCCGTAAGCGCGGGTAAGCAGGGGATTCGTGTGACCGAAACCATGAACGATGTAAACTGAGTCCCAGCGAATCCGCTCGGTAATCCTCACCTTTGCCGGGAAGTTGGTGGTGGAGCCATCCTGGTTTTTAAGCCAGATTTCCTGGCCTTCCTTCAACTGCCAGTTGGCGGCTACTTTGGGGTTGACCCACACCAGATTTTCGGGCATGATGGCCGACAAATTCGGGTTGTTGGAAGTACGGCTGAAGGTATGGGATTGTGTTCTTCCATAATTCAACCGGTAATATCCTTCGGGTGGTTCTTCATGTGGCGTGTATCTTGGCAGGGGATCAAATCCGGCCTGTTCCAATTGGGTGGAGTATAGTTCGATCTTCCCTGATGGGGTATCAAACGCAGGTGGGTTGTCGGCTGAAAAATAGAGCTCGCCGGAATTACGCTCATATTTTTTTACCCCGATTTTTTTCATTTCCTCCAGGGAAGATCCCATCCTTTTAAGCTTGTAATCCAGGAAGTCTTCAAAGGTTTTCCAGGCGAAATATTCTCCCAGCCCCATTTTAGTTGCCAGTTCCTTTGCAATCCACCAATCGGGTTTGGTATCGTACTTTGGTTCGGTTGCAGGCATGCGCAGCGCGATCACCGGTTCCCGGTTGTGGTCGTTCCTAAGCACGTCATAGCGTTCCAGATAGGTGCATTCGGGGAGGATCACATCTGCCCACCCGGTAATTTCCATCGGCATGGTATCAATGACAACAAGCAGTTCAAGTTGCTGTATGGCTGCGAGTGTCTTGCGTGAGTCGGGCATGGTCATGTTCAGATTGCTGCCATTGACTATCCAGCCGCGGTATTGAAAATCTTTCAGGTTCCCCGGAACGGATCCGTCCACAATGGCATTGGCCAGCGGGAGTTCGGCGAAGGGATATTGATCGCCGAGTATATCGCGCCATGACTTCGTAACCGGAGGAAAGGGCGGATGGGGATATTCAGGAATCTCTTTTAGTTCGGGAAGGTAGAATCCGCCACGACGGCCCCATGAACCAAGCAACGCGTTCAGGATGGCTATGGCACGCGACCGCTGTGTATCATCGCCATACCAGGTAACATGCCTGCCCGGGTGAATGATCACTGCCGGTGCGGCGTTAGCCATCTCTCTGGCAGTATCGCGGATCATATTGGGATTAAGCGTTGTAATGCCATAAGCCCATTCAGGGGTAAAGGGCTGAATATAATCTTTCAGCTTATCAAAACCGGTGGTGTATTTTTCAACGTAATCCTTGTCATACCAGCCGTTGCTGATAATGACATTGATCCAGGCCAGCAGCAGGGCAATGTCGGTTGAAGGCTTGATCGGAAGCCAGAATTTTGACTTGCTGGCAACGGTTGAGAACCTCGGATCAACCGTAATAATGGTAGCGCCACGGTCGATGGCATCAGCCATTTCCTGCACCTGGGTGTTGTGCATGTTTTCACCCAAATGACTGCCGATCAGCACCAGGCAACGGGTATCCCGTATATCAGTAGGCTCAGGAGATTCAAGCCCGGTACCAAAGGTGAGTCCGAAAGCAACCTCCCGCGGACCTTTGCATTGTGCATACGAAGGGCCGGCAATGGAATCGGACCCATAGGCTTTCATCAGCGTTGTCAGTAATTTTCCACCTGAGCCGTGGGTAATGAGCGCAACCGTTTCGGGGCCGTATTTTTTCCCGATGAAGTCGAGTTTCTTTGCAACAAAATCGAGCGTTTCGTCCCAACTGGCGCGTTTGAACTGCTGTTTACCTTTGGGACCGGTGCGTATCATCGGTGTTTTCAACCGGTCCTGGTCGTAATACATTCCTACACCGCCGGTTCCGCGGGGACATAACCGTCCGTTGCAATGAGGATCCTTTTCGTTACCGATGATCTTCCAGATATCACCCTGATCATTTTTATACACCCAGCCGGCGCATTTCCAGAAACAAATTTCGCAATAGGTGGGGGTACGGAGATAGCGGGACTCGTCTGAATGCACTTTGCCTGTAAGCCGGTCAAGCATAGAAGGTTCTTTTCCTCCTCCCAACCCGATGGTGCCAAGCATCGCACCCCCGGCGCTAAGCGTTGAAATCCTGATAAAATTTCTTCGGTTCATTCAATGTGGTTTTCTCAGATATACTTATATAGTTTCATCCATGTGTACAAATGTGCATAAAAATTAATTGTTAGATTTGTAAAATTATCAAGCATACTATTTGATGAAAAAGAAAAAAATGACGGTTGCCGGCAGGCTCTGGATTGAAATTGATGGCATGAATTTTTTAGGATCCGGAAGGATTGAACTTCTTGAAAAAGTTGAGGCGCTTGGTTCCCTAAGAAAAGCCGCTATTTCTATGGGGTTATCCTATCGCAAAGCCTACTATGCCATCCGCTCAATGAATGAACTGGCGTCTGCTCCGCTGGTCGAAATGCGACAAGGTGGCAAGGGTGGAGGTTGTGCAAAGTTGACAGATACAGGTCGTGAATTTGTTCATAAATACCAAAAAACAGCACATGCCTTTGTGATATTTCTGACAAAACAATCTGCTGCATTTTAAAAGTATTTTTTTTTAATTTAGCGGCGTTGTTCATCAAAGTGAATAACGTTTAGCTTATGGATATTTCGCTGTGGTTTTTCTTGTCGTTGTTGTTGGTTTCGTTCATGTATTCCATGGTGGGGCATGGGGGAGCAAGCGGTTACCTGGCTGTAATGTCAATCTTTGCGTTGAGTACTGTTTATTTCAGAAGTTCGGCATTGATCCTGAATCTTTTTGTTGCCGGAATCGCATTCATTAATTTTCGGAGCGGATACACCATCCGGTGGCGGCTTTTTCTGCCATTTCTCATCCCGGCCATCCCCATGGCATTTGTAGGCGCTTTGATCCATATCAACCCCGGAACCTATAAGATTATTCTTGGCATCATGTTAATGCTGGCAATGCTGCGGCTCTTATACCGCCCATCAGGTGAATATGAAATAAAACCGCCTCCCGGGATCCTTTTATCGGTTATTATCGGTTCAATTTTAGGGTTGCTTTCGGGAATGATCGGCATAGGCGGCGGAATACTCCTGAGTCCGATCCTCATCCTGATGAGATGGTCGCAGGTGAAGGAAACTGGCGTGTATTCCTCGTTGTTCATATTGTGTAACTCCCTGGCCGGGTTGATCGGACTGCGATACAGTAGCATTGTATTACCGCCGTATTTTCTCTTCTGGATCCTGGTGGTTGTCGGGGGCGGGCTCCTCGGTTCCACGACTGCCATGAGGTTCCTGCCAGTGAGGTATTTTAAAATCTCACTGGCGCTGGTGCTGTTGTTTGCCTGTTTTAAGCTGCTTATTCCCTGATTTTATGCTACTCATGCCCAGAGAACTATTTCCAAAGTATATAATTATCTCCGGTTCGGGTAAAAAGGTCGGGAAAACTTACATGGCCACCGCTCTTATCCGTTTCTTTTCTCTCAAGTTTCCGGTACTTGCGCTTAAAATTTCTCCTCATGTTCACGATTCGCTTGGGGATACCATGTTAAGGGCAACATCTGAGGGTATACGGATTTTTCAGGATTTGGCGCCACATGAGAAGAACAGCGGGCAATTTCTCCAGGCCGGCGCCTTAGAATCTTTTTTCATGGAAACGGAGGATGAACAGCTTGAGGCAGCATTCAACCTTTTCAACAGGGAATGCAATCCAATGAACCATCCGGTGATCTGTGAATCCGGGGCATTAAGTCGACTGATCAAACCTGGAATTTCAATCTTTATCACGCGTGCCACCGATGATCTTCATACCGGTAAGGTAACCACCCTGCAACAGTCCGATCTGGTCATTCCTGCAAAATCATTTTCCACTGCTGGGATTATCCACAGAATAAGTTATTTAGCAAGTGGCTGGCAAATCAACAACGGAAAAATTCAATAGTTCCAGGGATTTTTTGCAACTTTGTAGTTTAGTCGTTTATCCATGATCTCAGATTTCAGCAAAACATCCAACTCCTGCATCGACTGTAAAGAAAAAAGCTGTGCCGCAGCCGTTCTTCACCCTGATGAACTTCAGCAAGTAGCCAAAAACAGCAAAGAAACTTCTTTCAGGAAAGGGGATATACTGGTTCAGTCCGGTTCCATGACTTCCAACATCATCTATCTGAAATCGGGGTTGGTTAAGGAATTTGTCGTAAATCAGGACAATCGTGAGCAGATTCTTCAAATCGTGAAGAAATACACTTATCTCGGCCTTTCTTCCCTTTTCGGCGACCGGGTGAACCACTATTCATACGCCGCGCTTACCGATGTAAAAGTTTGTTACATCGATATTAACGTTTTCAATCAACTGGTGCGGGATAACGGCAACTTTGCTTACGAAATCCTTGTTTCAGTCAGCCGCGATTCACTCAATAATTTCCACCGGTTCATGAGTCAGTCGCAGAAAAAAATCTATGGAAGGGTGGCCGATGCGATTCTCTATTTTTCCCGGATTATTTTCGAACAGGACTCCTTTGAATTGCCTTTTACCAGGCAGGAGTTTGCCGACCTGATTGGTGTTTCGCGTGAAAGCGCCACCAGGGTACTGCTGAAGTTTCATGAAGAGGGACTGCTATGCATCGAGGGCCGGATGATCAGGATCGAAAAACCCGAAATGCTGGAAAAAATCAGCCGGAATGGCTAAAAACGAACTGATCGTTTTCATCCTGCTGGTGATTAGCCCTGTTGCCCGTATCAGTGCACAGGATCCGGTCAAGGCCATGGAAGGAAAAGCAATCTATTTTGATGTTTCTCCCCCATTGATGAGTATCATCAAAAAAACTTCTGTAATTGCCGACCAGAGTTGGAAAGATGGGATCGTTCCGAATGATATAAAAACACATGGTGTAACGGACAGTTCACTCACCCTGGTTAACGATACTGTTATCCAGTTTCGAAATGGTCAGATGCTGCCTGATACAACGATCCGGAATTTCGACGGTCTCGGAAATATCAACAATGTGGTGCCTCCCGACACCCATGGCGATGTGGGACCTTCTCATTACTTTCAATTGGTCAACCTCTCTTTTGCCATTTATGATAAAACAGGAGCCAAACTCCTGGGACCATTCAATACAAGCCGGATTTGGGAAGGGTTGCCTCACAATTCAAACAATGGCGACGGAATCGTCCTCTATGATGAACAGGCCGACCGGTGGCTGATCAGTCAGTTCTCGTTTCCTTCCTATCCGCAGGGACCCTTTTACCAGATGGTAGCGGTGTCGCAAACCCCCGATCCTACAGGTTCATGGTACCGCTGGGAATTTTCCTTTAACGATCTGCCCGACTACCCTAAGTTTGGAATATGGCCTGATGGTTATTATATGTCATACACACGGTTGAAAGCTCAAACGCTACAGCGGGACGGTGTTGGCGCCGTCGTGTTTGACCGGAACGCCATGATCAGCGGTAATCCTGCTTCGGGCAGCATTCAATTTTTAGTTCCAGCTTCAGAAGTCTCCATTTCTTTCCTGCCTTCCGACTGTGACGGCCCTTTTCCACCTGCCGGCACACCAAATTATTATGGATCAGTCAGAAATGGATTCCTGACTGTCATGGAATTTCATGCAGACTGGACAAACCCTGCTGTCTCCAGTTTCGGGAATACCTTATTGGTACCCGTGAGTCCCTTTTCATTTTGCAGCAGGGAGATTCCGCAAAAGGGAACGGATAAACAGTTAACGCCACTTGACGACAGACTGATGTACCGCCTGCAATACCGGAAATTCCGGGATTACGAGGCCATGGTGGTGAATCATACCGTAGGAGTTGGTTTACATGCAGGCATCCGCTGGTATGAGCTTCGGAAAACAAATGCAAACTGGTTCGTAAACCAGCAATCAACCTATGCTCCGGATACGCTGAGCCGGTGGATGGGCAGCATAGCCATGGACTCTGTCGGCAACATGGCCCTGGGCTATTCCATATCCGGCAATTCGATGTACCCTTCTGTCCGGTTTACCGGCCGTATGAAACACGATCCACCCGGCCAGATGACTATCCGTGAAACAACGATTATCGATGGAATGGGGAGTCAGACAGGCGCCTGGAGCCAGCAAAGCCGTTGGGGTGATTATAGTACGATGACAGTCGATCCGGCTGCACCTTCAACATTTTGGTATGGTCAGGAGTACTATGCCACCATGTCATTTAACGGATGGAGAACACGGGTAGCCTCCTTCTCATTTGCGAATATTCTCGATATCCAGGCATCTGCCTCACCTCCCGAAGTTTGTGCCGGAGGTTCCACCATGCTGGATGTAGAGGTGTACGGGGGTTCCGGAACCTTAACCTATGCCTGGACATCATTCCCTGTAGGCTTCACATCAGATCTGAAAAATCCATGGGTTTCTCCTGAAAACCAGACGACCTATATCGTTCGGGTGATTTCAGGGTCACAGGAAAAAACAGATTCTGTGATGGTCCAGGTAATTCCAATGCCATCGGTATTTGCCGGGAATGACACGATGATCTGCCGTTATCTTTCAGATATTTCCCTGTCGGGCATTGTATCCAATTGCAACAGTGTGAGGTGGTTTTCTTCCGGTGATGGCTATTTTGATGCACCCGATGCATTGAATACCCGATATCATTTTGGAGCCAATGATAAATTTTCAGATAGTCTTTTCTTAAAGCTCACCGCTTATCCGGCTATCCCCTGTCTGCCGGCTACGTCAACACGAGCCATTGTAACCGATACCTGCGCCGGGTTAAACGATCTTTCAGGAGACTCTTTTCGGGTGCGCCTGCATCCAAATCCGGTTGGTGATAAACTCACCGTCGAGGTATCTGACGTGAAAGATCATTCAGTAACGATCGCTATTTCCAATCCACTGGATGAAATCCTGATGACGGAAAAAATTGAACTTCCCAATCACGAAATCACCCGTCAGATCAACGTTTCCGGATTTGCTAGGGGCATCTATTTTTTAAGGTTACAAACAAAATCGGGAATCGTGGTCAGGCCTTTCATGGTGAAGTGACCTCTTCCAGGGTTAACGGATAACTGATAGCTGTTTCGTAAATTGTATTCCTTTTCCATTGAAATTGAACAAATATAATCCCGGTTGATAACCCGAAACATTAATGCTGGTTTTTATTGATCCTTTCCGAAAGGGGTAACTACCGGTCCATTTTCCAGCAGAATTATAAATATCAAGTCGGGTTTGCTCAGTCAGAGCTGTTTCAAAATCAATGGTCACTGCTGAACTTGCCGGATTCGGGTAAATAATGCAGGCAGTGCTTGCAGACAGGGGTTGTTCAGTTATCCCAAGGAATGATCCGCCACCCGGCAGTTTGTTCGTTATAAATGCTTTCCTGATGGTATCAATGGCGGTGCGTAGTTTCGTAACGGATGCCAGCGTGTCAGGGCTGGTGTAATCGCGCGACCATACAAAAGCAATGTCGAGTTCCTGCATCTCACCCGGGTGAATGGCGAACGGTCCTGTCGACCCCAGGCTTCTTCTGTCGTGAGGCAGGTTTCGGGCGGTTACTTCTGTCCAGTTGACCTGTCCGTTGGGTGGCTGGCAACCGCAACCCCAGTTCAGCGTATCTGATTCCCCGGGATACTGATAAACAGCCTCCGGCCCATATCCTCCGTAACCCATATGGCCTATCCCTCCATAAACCATCCGGGTACTGTCCATCCAAATCGATTGCATATATTGATAATATTGTTCTGGTGTGGTGGGGTCATCCATAAATATGGGCGTACCGGAAAAGGAGGAGTTCAGGAAAGTGGTAAATGTACTCATGCCCAAACGCTCGTTGTCAGCGATCCCATCGCCAAAACCGGTGCCATTGATGCTTTCGTTGCACAGCGGATGACCCAGGTTGTCATAATGCGGTCTGTCGGCGCCGGTCGGTTCCATCCGGGGTCCGGCCAGAATGGTGACAGATTGGGCAGGTGGATGAGCCCCATAGGCATTGGCCTGTCCGTTTCCATCTATGGCTTTTCCATTGTACCCGATGACGCTGCCGCGGTTTACATCGCATTGCATGTAATCATCATTTGCATAACCAATATCCATATCGGTGTAAGTACCCATATAAACATCATGATAAGTGCGGGAGGACCTGTTGAATACCTTGTAATTCAGGAAAATTGTTTTGCTGAAAGCAGTATCCCCGGGAAGGTTAAAAGCATAAGCCATTCCATGAATTTCGGCCCGCAGTTTTTTTCCACCGGTTTCGAGGTGATTACCCCGGTCATCGTTAAAAATGAAAAACAGGCACTGGTCACCCCGGATAGCCGGGCAATCGCCTTCGTAAGGATTGTAGATTCCATCCCCGTTTGCATCATGAAAAGGAGCTAATTGACTTGCCTGTCCCAGGGAAACATCGCCATTCCCCGGCCAGGTTAAAATGTCATGAATGGGCTTGTAACCGGCTTCATTCCAATGGCTTTTGTGATATTCGATGTCGGTTTTCTTCAGATTCCATACATAGTTCCACGTCGTGTCCTGGTAAATGGAATAGTTTGCAGAATCCATGACCGGCCCGGAATAAAAATCGGGACGGGTTCCCGCACTGGCTCCATTGGGCCCCTGCCGGTATCTCTCACCGGCCAGATGCAGCGTATTTTGCTCATCAAGGCCACCGATCCAGAGCGTATTGGCAAAAATCGTACTCTTGCCCGAACCTTTGGGTACAATAAAGCCAGAGATAAAGTTTCTATTAAGCATCAACATGAAATTGTATCCGGAAGAGGTGAACAAAGCCTGCACATCATTGATCTGAACTGTGTCATAACTTTTATCACGAATCCTGAAGATCATCCTTCCAGTGGAGGTTTGCGAAGATGACACGTTTATAAGGGTATAGGTGCCGATAATAATTTGTCCGACACCCCGGTTGGGGACCAGGTAGGTGAACATTCCCTGGTAATGCCAGGTTGAAATCACGCTGCCGCTGCCGGCGCCAAGTCCGCCGGACACCCTGATTGAGTCGCCGGATGGAATGATGTCGTTGGCCAGCAGGTTGACGGTTTTTGAAAACCCGGGTAGCATGTCGATGGTGTCATCCACGGCTTTGAAGGTCTGGCTGTAAAGTGGCTGAACCGAAAGCAGGAACAATATAAGTACAATGAAAAGCCTGAAAGTGACGTTTGAGTTCATTATTTACCGGATTACAGAAAGTTGTTTTGCAATATGCACTCCTTTTCCATTAAAAGCCAACAGATACAAGCCGGGCAGAAATCCAGAAACGTCAATTCTTGCTTTAACTGATCCTTTCCGGTTGACATACCTTCCTACGGATTTCCCGGCAGAATTAAAAATTTCAAGATCGGTTTGCTCTTTCAACGGAATGACAAAATCAATTGTTATTGCCGATTCTGCAGGATTCGGGTAAATCTGGATGGAAAAAGGATCAGTCGGATTAACCGGATTAATACCTGCTCCATAAATAAACTTTTCCGTCATCACAAAATGCAGAAATTTCCTTGCATCGTTTGTGTCAAGGTAGTAGAGCGGGAAACTGAGTAAAATGCTTTTAAACCCGGCACCCATATATTCGAGTCCCAACGGGTGATGCTTCATCTTGCCTAAACTGCTGGTGGAATCATATTTTGAATCCAGACGATATATCACCCTGGCTTCAGGCCCTGGTGAAAAAACTTCGACATTGAAAATTTGTCCGGGATAATTCTTGTCCGAGTATTTTTGGATATCAACATTCAGCGTATCATAACCTGTAGCAACGGCATTTGCCCTGAACATCAAACACTGCGCTTTACGGTCAACACTATCAGCCTTGAAAAGCTGATGGAACAGGGACGAATCTGATAATTTAACCGGGTAGGTTGTGCCATTCGTCCAGAATTTCATCGGATTGAAACCTGCAAACAGTACATTTCCACCGTTTGCAATAAACTCAGAAACTGCCTGAAATAGATCATTGCCCTGGACTTCAAAATTAGCAGTATTGGTAATCCATAGGGTGGAATGATAGCGGGAAAGCAATCCCAGGCTAACCTTCCTGCCGGCATTAACATCTTGCCAGACAAATGGAATAGTATCCAGTATGGCATGGTAAAAAGCCGCCACGCTATCAGGTGTGGTCAGGTTTCCTTTCAGGTTTGCAAGAACCAGCAGGGTATCACAGAAACTAAAGCGGACGCCGGTTACTTCTTCAGAAAATTCACCTTCCTGTAACGAATCATTCACGGATGATAAAACATAATAGTACTGCCTGTTTGGCACAGCAGTTAAATCATGGTACAGGTCACCGGATACCGGGTTTTGGGTGATTTTCAGGTATTGACCACCCGTGGTATCTGACCGATAGACATTAACCCCTTTTAAAAAAGCATTGTTGGTCGGTTTCCATTGGATGGTAATGTCAGTTTTACCGGAATGTGCAATCACCCCCTGGGGTGTTGGGAAAAGCAGTTGTTCTGCCATTGTGGCCAGGGCACCTGCGGTGACTTTTCCCAGATAGGGAATGTTACAATTACCAAGCGTATCGGCCGGTGTATGTTCGTACGGGCTGAAATTTTTCTCGATGCAGGCAAACGGAGGAAATCCTTCGGTCCAGTATGAATAAGAGTCGGATCCTCCGTTGAAAGCAGTATTAAAGATCATCACCGAAAGGTTGGTATAACGTTCAATTGCGGCAGCGGATGAATTACAGGCCCACTGGAAGCCAGGATACCATGCGCCTCCTAATTCATTCAGATTTTGCGGGTCGTGAGCGATTTGGTCCATGCTGAACATAAACCGGATATCACTTCCTTCCTGGCGGGCTTTTTGCGCGGCATACTGTGAACCATATACACCAAGTTCTTCTGCTGCAAAAAGTGTAAAACGAACTGTTGCTTCAGGATGAAAATTCTTTTCAGACATAACCCTTGCAATTTCGAGTGTTGCAGCAACGGCGCTGCCATTGTCATCGACTCCCGGTGCAAATGTATAGGGATCGGGGTCACTGTAGGAGTCATAATGTCCGCCGATCACATAAATTTCATCCGGAGCCGAAGAGCCCCGCAGGGTGCATACAACATTATACTGCCATGTAGAATCTGTATAACCGAATACATTGAGAATGTTGTAAAATGAATCGAGTTTTACATCGGTATATCCATAAGAAAGGAACTTGTTCAACAACCAGGTGGCAATTTCCTTTCTGTTTTCATTCAGCATAAAACGCGAACCCCAATCCTGTAATTGTCGCAGGGTCTTGTGCAAGGTGTCGTGGTTCACTGCCGCCGTCATGATGGAGATCGCCGGAACAACGGCACCACCGGCATGCTGACGTGCATAAGGTGTTTCAGAAAACAGGGTGTAGGTGTCATTACGGTCCGCTCGTTTGCCAGTGACTTGTGAAAAAAGAAAAACAGGTATTAAAACAACTCCTGCCATTAAGATAAGACGGAGAAGGATGTTCGTGGTTTTCATGGTAAAAGCTGGATTTAAAAACGGTTACTGTATAATAATCTTACGGTATGATTTTCCATTTTTTAAGTCAACAGACAAATTATAGATCCCCCTGCTTTCACCAGACAAGTTAATGATGAGTTCGGTTGCATCAGCCTGAATTTCCTGTATAAGTTTTCCCATCGGATTGTAAACCTTTATTTTTTCAATAACAACCGGGGATATTATTTTAAAGATCCCTGAAGTTGGATTCGGAAAAACCTGTAATAAAGCATTTTCAGGATATTCAACCGCTTCCGACCTGCCTTTTTGGATAACGGTAAAGGTAACAGTTTTCGCTTTCGGCGAGAAAAGGTAAAGTACCGCACTGCGCCTGGCAGAGGAGGAATTGGCTTTGATTGACTGAAAAACGAGAGAATCGCTGCCGGTTCCGCTGGTTTTATTCACCGACAACCAGTTTGGCATAGACCCCTGAAGTGTCCATTCAACGCCGGTTTCAATAAACAAGGGTTCCCTGCTCCCGGCATCCTGATCTAAAATCAATGTGTCAGGACTTGTTTCAATGGTAAAGATGTCGGATAATGCGTTCAACCACACTCCTTTTCTGTCGGTTCCGGCAAAGATGCTCATGTTATTTACTGCAAGAATATTCACCGAAGAATCAGTTAAACCTCCATTCAGGCTTTTCCAGCTCTCACCATTATTGACCGATAGGAAAACACCGTGGCTTTCGGTTGCAGCAAAAATTGATTCAACACAGAAAGCCAGCGACCTTACATCATATCCGGCCAGGCCATTGTTTAACAGACTCCATGTAAGTCCCTGGTCGGTTGAATGACAGATGCCTTTTGTAGTCGTTGCAAACAGCTCTGATCCCCGGATTAATATCGCATTGACCTGGTTTCCAATCAGCCCGGTATTGCCCGACTGCCATTGGACTCCATCATTGGTTGAAAAAAAAATTCCGCCACCTCTTGTTCCGGCATAAACCCGTCCTCCGGTGATGGTTAAAGCGGTAATATTCTGATTGGTCAGTCCGTTATTCACTGCCGACCAGTGTTTTCCGGTGTCGGAGGAAAAGAAAATGCCACCTCCCTGCGTGCCGGTAAAGAGTTTAATGCCATCCATCGCGATGCAGGAGGTATATGGATTGGTTAATCCGTTGTTGCGCGGATACCATGTGTTTGCATTATCTGCCGAGATGAAAAGTCCTGATCCCATCGTACTGGCGAACAGGATATTTCCGGTTTTCAGGATTCCGGAAACATAAGGACAGGTGAGGCCATTGTTCATCGGTTGCCATTCATACCCGTTGCCGGCAGAATAGTTGATCCCGTTGCCCCAGGTACCGGCGAACATGTCGGTACCGTTGAGTACCAGTGTCCGGACACTTGAATTAATCAAACCCTGGTTAGCCACCGTCCAGTTTTCTCCACGGTCGGAAGTGTGAAAAACCCCGCCGCCACTGCTTCCCGCAAAAACTTTCATGTTAGTGGCTGCCATGCAGTTGATGGTTGGGTTGGATAAAAAATGATTCACCGGTATCCAGTTGCTGCCTCCATCCATGGATCTGAAAATTCCCCGGCCATTGGTCCCGGCAAAAATTCCGGAGGAAGACACAATCAATGATTGCACGATGGTTTGGCCTGGGATACCATTATTTATCGATGTCCATCCATTGCCGCTGGTGCGAAAAACACCCCCGCCGTCGCTCCCCGCAAAAACCGTGTCGTCCTGAACGGCCAGTGAAAGGATGTTCAGATTGGTCAGTCCGATATTGAGTTCTGTCCAGTGGATTCCGGCATCAGCAGAATGAAACACCCCTGCGCCATAAGTTCCCGCATAAACAGATGTTCCGTTCCCGGCCAGGGCATACACTTTTAAGTTCCCAATTCCATTGGTTGCCTTACTCCATGTATTTGCGTTATCTATGGAAATAAATAATCCTGCGTCGGTTCCGACCAGTAAGGTTGTGCCGTAAAAGGCCAGACTGTGGATATTCTGGTTTGTCAAACCAATGCTGGCAGACAACCAGGTGATGCCACCATCCATTGACCGGTACACTCCTTTGCCATAGGTTCCTGCCATGACGATTGATCCGCTGATGGCCAGGGCCTCAACCGATTCATCCGGGAGCCCGTTGCTCGAGGCATTCCAGGTCAGTCCAGCATCACCGGAAAAAAAGACTCCGGCTGAAGTTCCTGCAAAAATTTTCGGCCCATTGATGGCAATCGCATGGATCGTACCGCCAAATGGACCATTCGTTTGCCGCCATTGAGCGCTGACTAAACCGCAGGTGAATAAAAGTATGGCAAAAAATAGTTTTCTTTTCATTCAGCCGGAATGGATAAAATGAGCAGCGATTTTCAATGGACCAATACAACCTTGCCACTGAACCATTTGCCGTTGTCGAAAAATTTCAGGAAATAGATGCCGGTACTGTAAATTCCCAGGTCAATATCCAGCTTTGACAAACCGTTTGTTTTAAATTTTGAAAGTAATTTGCCCGTGATGTCCGTGAGATAAAGCTCGCTGGTGTTCCCGTTGATTAAAACCGTTATTCGCCCGGTTGTGGGGTTTGGGAAAAACTTGATTACAATCTTTTTTACCACTGCCGGCTGAAGGGTGTCAACGGCTGTGTTTCCGGTCAAAGTATCATTGGGAATCCGCTTTCCTGTGGTGTCCTGTCCCGTTACATCCGTGAAGTCTTTGACAATAACCCCTGGTTTTATAGTTTTAACGTGTCTGGACGTATCGATGATCTCATGCGCGATCACGGGGCTGTTTGAAAAGGTGGTGGTATCGGCAGAAACAGGTTTGTTGTCGCAAGCCGGCATATAGTTGAACTGGTAGATAATTCTTTTCAGCAAGGTGTTTAACAGCTCCACATCGTAGGTATCGGTAACAGGTTTTGCATGAGCATCCCCGATATGGCTGTGGTCGGTGAGAAAAACGTATGTTCCGTTGGTAGCCAGTGCGGTACTCCGGAGGAGGTATTCCATGCTGGGGGCATTGTCGGGTGTTTCGGCGCTGGCCACCACCGGGATAATCCTGATGCCCTTCTCCGCTGCTTTTTCAATGCAGGTTTGGATTTTCATGATGCTCCATACAGTGGTCAGCGGTGGTTGGTCAAGGATTAAAAACAGCAACCGCGATCTCGCCAGCGGATTCCAGTTCAGACTGTCGAGGGCCACCCCCAGCGCATATTCAACCACTTCGTCGCCACCTTCCTTCGCTTCCTGCTTATTGATGAATTCAACAGCGCCGGATACATCTGCCGACAGCTGGTTCATCTTTGTCGTGTATGAATTTCCGTAACAACGGTAAAACACTGAGCCAAGACTGATGTTCAACGCAGGCAGGTTCTTTTTTGTCTCCCGAATGATGTTGATAACATCCGATTTCAGAAAGCCTATTTCGTCTGACATGGATTCGGTGGCATCCACGACAAAGGCAATATCTGTTTGATCAGACATACTGCACGGCACAGGAACCTTCAACCCGGTGATCCCTTGTTGAAAGAGGGTTGGCCGCTGATATGTATAATCCTTGCTCCCGGTTGTCACGATTATCTCCGGGTTGTGAATGTACTGTTTACCGAAAAGGTTCGTCCAGAGTTCCGCTTTCCCTGTGTTATCCGTCATCGCGCGCCAGAGAACGTTTCCATCCCGGTTCTTCAGCACAACGGTTGCATTGGCCACCGGCCGGCCATCCTCATTTTTCACCTGGACCGAATAGCGGTTTTCCGGGTAAATATTCCATAGTTTCTGAAAATACTTCAGCTCCTTGTCTTTAATGTCTTTCCACAGGTCCCATTTGCTGAAATCGTTTAATTCGGAGGCAGTGAGCAAACCGGCGGTCTCATTTTTATATGACAATTGCTTGCGGGGCTGCGGAGGAGGCTGTGGCTGATTTCCTTGACTTACGCTGACACCTCCCACACTGGATGTAAGGCTTTTGGTTGTTATGGGAACAGCGTATTCAACAATCTCAATTTCCTGCAGCTCCATAGCTGATTCTGACAACCCGATATCCAGGATAGTCGTGTCCCCAGGCAGGATAATAACTGAATCGTTCTGATAC
>JBAXFM010000015.1:0-32387 GCA_037139855.1 Bacteroidota bacterium | reverse complement strand
AATGAAAACGGTTTCGTACTGTTTTAACATTTCTCGTTGATTTTAATTAATTTATAGATTTTTAAAAAGGACTGCAAAAATACGACAAATAAATTATACTACCAAATGGGAAAGTCTTTAAATTTGATGAAGGAAAATGAAGTGACGAATGACAAATGACAAGTGACGAATGACGGGTAGAAAATCTATAATGACCGTTTTGGTGTGTGTGATGCTGGCATTCTTTTTCAGCATGCGGGTATTCAACGACGGCGCCCCCGGATGGAGAAACATCATATCCAGCGATGGGCATGGTTATTATGCGTATCTGCCGGCATTTCTCATCGACCATGATCCCACATTTTCCCGGGTGGTGGAAAGGGAAGCCAGGTTCTTCGGATATCCGCATTACAAGCCTGAATACCTTGTAAAATCGGGGGATCATGTTCTCAACAAATACTTTGCCGGGGAGGCGTTGCTGTTATTACCTTTTTTTTCATTGGGGGCGCTGTTTTCCTTCATTACAGGCAACGACATCAATGGATATTCGTTTTTCTTCCAGATTTTCATCGGAATCGGATCACTCTTCTATCTGTTTCTCGGACTTTTCTTTATAAAAAAAATCCTGGAGTACCTGCACATTCGTCAGGCTGTTATTGCATTGACCCTGGTGGCGTTGTTGTTTGGCACCAACCTGTTTTATTACAGTTTATGGCAGCCGACCATGTCGCATAATTTCTCCTTCTTTGCCGTTAACGGTTTTTTGTGGTTTACCATCAGGGCAATTCAGGGATGGAATTTTAAAACGGCATCCCGCATGGGCCTTTTCCTGGGAATAATTTGTCTCATCCGTCCAACCAATGTCATGGTCGTGCTTCTGATTCCATTTCTGCCGGAAAACAATATTCAGCTTGCAAACTTTCTTCGGGCAATGCGGAAACACAAACGTGCACTGCTTTTATTGATCATCATCTTTTCGGCCATTGCAGCCATACAGGGATTGCTGTGGTATATTCAAACAGGGCATGTGGTTGTGTGGTCGTATCACAATGAAGGATTTAATTTTAGCCATCCCGAGGTTATCAACGTATTATTCAGCTATCGTAAAGGGCTGTTCATTTACACACCACTGATCCTGATCTCCTTACTTGGTATGATCCCGTTGATGCTCAAATCAAAGTTGCGGTTTTTCAGCATGGCCGGATTCCTGATTCTCAGCGCCTGGGTTATTTCCAGCTGGTGGAATTGGTATTACGGCGATGGCTTTGGATTGCGGGCATTCATCGACTATTACGGTGTTTTCGCTATTTTACTCGCCCTGGTGGTGAATTCCATCCGGTTGAGGGCAAGTGTGATTGGGTTTGCATTCGTATTTTCGCCATTTATTATCATGAACATGGTGCAAACCTGGCAATACACGCACATGGTTATCCAACCCAACAGCATGAATGCCACGAAATACCAGTATGTTTTTATGAGGACAGATTCCGCTGTGATCAACAGCCTGGGTGGAAACGAAGAAATAGCAAACTACACTACCAATTTACGTCACCCGGTGCGTGTGTTTGTCAATAATTTCGAAAAAACAACCGAAAACTGGATACCCAACTCTATCGTCGAAACATCCCATGCATTCTCAGGAAGCCATGCCGGCTACCTTGACTCGTTGCATCAATTCAGTCCGGCGATTGTAATCAAATCAGGTCAGCTGTGCTCAATGCCTGCTACTTTTTATATTTCCGGCGAGTTGATGGTTTGGGACAGTATTGCAGGTGCCAGCAATGGCGCGCTGGTGGTATTCAGTATTGATTCGATTGGTAAAAATGAAAACTACTGGCGCGGATTCCGGCTGAATGATATACCGGTGAACACAGTCAAAACATGGCGAAAAATTACATTTTCACTGATGTTACCTGAGATCACAAGCCCAGACCGGATTCTCAAGGTATATATATGGAACACGAAGAAGAAACCGATGCTGGTGGATGATTTTAAAGTGAGGGTTTATGGGAGTGGGCGGTAAAATGCGGGCAGGTATGCAGGCTGACCGTCATTCGTCACTCATCATTCGTCGCTTGCAAAAGCGCCACCGCATAGGCCGAAATTCCCTCCTCCCGTCCTATAAATCCAAGTTTCTCGCTGGTTTTCGCCTTGATTGAAATCTGCCCTGTATCAATCTTCATCACTGAAGCCAGGGTTTCGGCCATTATGGGGATTTGCGAGCCAACCTTCGGACTTTGAAGCACAATGGTGCAGTCGATGTTTCCGATCACAAACCCTTGTTTACCGATTAAATCCATGGTACGTGAAAGCAACAATTTACTATCAATCCCCTTAAATTCGGTTGCTGTATCGGGAAACTGACTGCCAATGTCGCGCAAACCGGCTGCCCCAAGCAAGGCATCAATAATCGCATGAATCAGGGTATCGGCATCAGAATGTCCTTTGGCGCCTTTGGTATGGGGAATTAAAATACCGCCTAACCAGAATTCGTGGTTGTCGTCAAGCTGGTGGGTATCGAAGCCGAAGCCGATGCGGAACATAAATTGCGAAATGAGATAATATCACCAAATGTCGGGATTGGTGGCAGAGACGCAATGCATTGCGTCTCTACGAATTAATTCGTACCGCCTGCCTTTTCAGCTTTTTTGGTATTGTCGAAGTTAAACAGCAAGGTAAACTGCAAAGTGTGCTGTAACGGATTGTTGCTCTTGATTGGAATCAGGTATGAAAAATCCAGTCCGAAAACATTGTAGCGCAAACCAGCGCCCAGGGTAAAAAACTGGCGGTCGCCTTTATATTTCGATTCATAAAAATAGCCTGCCCGCACTGAAAACAATTTATTATACCAGTACTCGGCAGAGGCAGCAATGATGATTTCCTGCATCTCTTCTTTAAACCCATAAGGGGCATCATAAAATGACTGGATCATCCCTTTGACCGGTGAAACATCGGGATCCAATCCTTTTTCAATAACCCTTTTACCATCAGTCCCAATCACAATACTGCCGTTACTGTCTAATTTATAAACGGGAGGGGTAGGCACCAGCAGTTTGGACAAATCAAGGGAAATGGAAACCCGGTTATAATCGTCGATATCCATGATAAAAGTTGGTCCCAACCGTAGGGTGGTCGGAATAAAATCACGCACAATGGAAGTGCTGCTGTATGACATTTTTGAACCAATGTTTGAGATATCCAATCCGAAATCGATGGCAGCCAACGAAAGTCCCTTCACTTCCATCACATGATGGTAATAAATGGCCACATCTGCCGCAATTGAGGTACCCGGGCGAACGCTTAAATTGGCAAGATCAACAGGGACAAGATTCGAATAAATAAACCGGGCAGCTACTGCACCGGAAAATTCGCGGGAGAATTTACGTGCATAGGTTGCGTCAATGGTCCATTCATTTGGTTTAACTTCGCCGAGTTCATTTCCATCATTGTCTGTGAACATCACAGCACCCATGGAAAAGAATCGTAATGAACCTGCAATGGCCTGTTTGTCGCCTATTTTGCCAAAACCTACTACGGAAGCCAAACCGATATCATTCACCAAACTGCGTAACCAGGGCACATACCCGATTCCAAAACCAAAAGTTTTATCAATAAAAGCATATTTTGCCGGATTCCAGAACATGGAATAAGCATCGGGAGTGGTAGATGCACCTACATCACCCATGCCACCTGACCGCGCATCCGGAGAAATTGTTAAGAAAGGTACAGCGGTGGAAATTACCCGGCTTCCGTCTGATGGTTCTGTATCCTGTCCAAAAGTCCTGGTCATCGCCAACGCACACAAAAAGAGAAAAGATAATCTGAGCTTCATCTGTTGATTTCTAAATAATAATTTTAATTATAATAAAAAGGACGCAAAATTAACGCTTTTACTTTTCAGATATTGCTTAAATTTAAAATTACATATTAAACTACCCTAAAACTATCTTGAATGACCCCACCCTAAATCCCTCCTGAATGACCCCACCCTAAATCCCTCCCCAAAAAGGGAGGGACTTACTCCCCCTTCCCTTGTTGGGGAAGGGGGTCAGGGGGGATGGGGTAATACCTTTTGGGGGAAGGGGGTCAGCGGGGATGGGGTATCACCTCATAATCATCAGCTTTTGTGATGTTTCAGTATAAGCGCCGCTTGTTGCTTTAAATAATATCTTATATGGATAGATCCCGTTGCTGAGTTGTTTTCCATTTGAATCGGTACCATCCCATGAAATTTTCGGTGCAACGATCATCGGTTCAGTATAATTTTGGGTCAGAGTGCGTACCTGGATTCCCTGCAGGTTGTAAATTTTGATCTGAACATCAAGGTCTCCGCTCGTCCCCGGCTGTGGCTGGAATACAAAGTTGGTAACATCGACCAGTGGATTTGGGGCCGTCATCACATTTTTCACTGTCAGGCCTGAATGGCTGGGAACATAGAAGCTGATTTCCTTGATTGATGAATTATCATACATATCCCAGGCCTTTAAGCTTAATTTATGTGTGCCGGGCGTAAGACCGTCGAGCGGGTAGGCAACGGTGCCTCGCGTGTAGGAGTTATATACAGGTGCAAAGTAGTCGTTCAGTACCATGGCATTCGCCCGGTCATTGTCGAGTACTGCCTCTATTTCGTGACCAATTCCCAATCCAAGGCTGTTAATTCCATTGGTATCGGAAAGATCAACCAGCAAGATGGCAGCGCTGCCGGTTTGACCGCCATTCACAAAATTCCGGTCATCCATATAAAGGCTTATATCCGGTCCCTGATTCACAGGATTTATGGTCTCATCACGTCCGCCTATGACAATCTGATCGGAATATCCGGAGGCTTGTGAATCCTCATTATACGCAAAATAGCTTATCTTACCCTTGCCAAACTGAAGTAATATAGTCTTTGGCAGTACAAAAGAGCATTGGAAAGTACCCGCTTCCACCGGAAAATCTCCTTTGAAAAGAACGCTGTTTTGTATTTTAAAACTCTCCGGGTATGATCCTTCAGGTCCCGGGCGATTGCCCAAAGTTGTATTGGTTAATGGCTTATCGTATACCTTGCAATTTACTGACCCATTGAAAGAGGAAACCTTTTGTCCGCCCCAGTCTTCAATTTGTCCGGTAATCGTAACGGTCGACATACCCTTCACCGTATCGGGATGGCTGGCTGACTGTTCATTGATTCTGAGGGTTCTGACGTTGTAACCGGAAAACGCGATGTTTTGGGCAGGATCCCCCAGCAATGCAAAATTGCGCAATTGAGCATTATTGCTTTCATCATTCTTCGATAACCTGATCAGATCACCCATCTTTATATAGGAGCCATCGGCTGCCTTATCCATGAGATGCTGAAAAAAGCTGGTATTAAGCAGAATATTCGACCCGGCGAAAGCCAGACGGGTGGTGGAGTATAACGCCACCGCCCCTCCGTTTGGCTGTAAAATCAGCATTTCTCCGGCGGTAAACCGTTCCGGATTGTCAAACCTGCTGAATTCACAGGTTGCCGTAACGAAAACAGGAAGTTTGTACCTGTTTTTCCAGGAGAGAATGTCGGTAGTTGTCAGCACCTGTTCAACGGCCCACCCTGTTTCACCGCCATGACCGGTGTAATTAACAATGAGCGATCCTTTGTCAATGGCAGCATTGAGCGCCAGGTTGGCATCGGGGAACCGGGTTCCCCCGGGAATTTCGATCAGTTTATACGCATCGAAATAAATTTTATTTACATTGAATACCGGATATTTGCTGGCAACAATGGCACACATCTCCTCTGCCTGCTGAAGGTGAAGGTTGTGATTTTCGTCATCTGCCACGAAAGTGACCGTATTACGGTAATCAGAACAAACCGGAAAATTAGCCGAGGAATAGGAGAGGATTTTGTCGATCATGGTTTGAGCCTCAGCAATGGTTGAAACAGGAAACCTGCCGATGCCAATGTCGATCGTGCCATTGGCTTCCTGACCGGAATTATCAGCCATAATCCCGAAATAATCATCGGTGACATAGGTGGCTGTGGAGCTCAGCGATTCAACCGATTGGAAAGTCGGAATCAGGTTGTTGTTCCCCGGAATCCGGTTTTTCGGATCATAAGAACCATCGCCGAAAAGCAATAAATACTTTGGCCGGCTTTCGGCAGTTCCCCGGTCATAAAGCATTTTCATATAGTCACGGATGGCCGTAGGATCGGTTTGTCCACAGGAGAATTCATTAAAAACCTGGTCAGACGAAACAATCTGTACGGAAAGTCCGTTGTGCTCGCGGTGAAAAGCTGCCAGTCTTTCCGCCTCGGACAGAAACATCGGGTTTGCCACAATGACAAGTGTGGTTGGCTGATTGGCATGAAGGTTTTGATTGTGCACCTCACCGGCATAGGTTACCGGGTAATAAAAAGAACCATCGAAGGCAATCAGTTCACGCAGCGTATCCGTTGTTCTTTTAAACTTGAGACTGCCATCTGTCAGACTGGTCGAAATTGCCCCGATGATTGACCGGTTCGACACATCCCAAACATTCACAGCATTATTGGCGTTTTTCATGGTAAATTCAGTGATTTTACCAGCGCCTACGGCATTTACATCCCTGAACATCATCTGAGGCCCCACCCATGAAAGGTTACGCCGGCAGCTTAATTCAAGGAAGTTGAGGTAGCCCTTCGAGTTGGATGTGGGCATTTCATAGGTAAGGGTTAATGCCAGGTTGGAAGAAGGAGCAGAAATCAATGTGAGCTTAAGATTTGACCTTCCTGCTCTGGTGAATTCCTGAGGAAGTGTTGAATCAATTTTAAGTGAATCTACTTTTGTACCGGCTTTCGCGAGATAGAAATAACTGGGAACAGGCGCGTAGGCGGCAATAGACCATCTGACCTTTAATGATGCAGTAGAATCTATGTTTGGAAAATAAAACGGGAAATTCCATACACTTTTCATGTTATCAAATGTCTCACCATACCACTCCTTCCCTGACCTGATCAGGTTTAAACTGTCGAGTTCATGCAACAGGTAGTCGTCAAAAGTTGACGAATAGTTGTTCGGATTTGCAGGAACAGCAGGTATTGGTTGAACCCGTTTGCCTGCATGTTGGTCGAAATTCAGGTAATAGTAAGTAGAATCGGAATAAAGATTCCGCTGATGCGAATAAAATCGGGTCAACCTGTCAAAGGTCCACTTATCGGCGCCTTCCCCGTAAAACAGAATATAATCAGACGCATCCAGGTGGCCATCGCCTCCATCTGCAATCTGAATGGCGATTTCACGCAAATCATCAATACGCGGGGCTGAATTGACTTCCGACAACATCCCTGAACCGTTACCAAAAAGCCGGATTTTAGCAACATCCACCTTGGATGGGTCAATGCCCATGGAAACGAAATCATTGTAAGTGATCTGATGAATTCCGGTTTGGGTGACCACCAGCTTATACCAACGGCCAGCTGCCAACACCGATGAGTCGGCATGCGGAACAGATGCTATCGAAGCAAGTGGTATCAGGTACGCCAGGAAAATGAATATTTTTTTCAACTTCATCTAATTCTGAATTTGCAAAAGTAACTATTTACCGCAGAACCACCAACTTCGATGACAGTCGCTTGGTTGTACCGTCAGGGATCATGAGTTGTACCTGGTACACATATAAGCCAGAACTTATTTTTCTGCCATCGTCCTGTGTTCCGTCCCACTGAATAGAGGCAGAACGGTAGCCTTGAGCATAAAAAGTTTGTTTGAGGGTTTTAACCGGGCTTCCATTGATGGTAAAAATCCGGAGTTCAACTGCAAGTGGCTGATTTATCTGATTCGTTTCCCAGGCAAAAGTAGTATGGTCCTGCATGGGATTGGGATAGTTCATCAGATGTTCGAAGGCAAATTCCACTGAAGATACAACAACGAAATCAATCGTGGCATCGGTTGAATTATTGTATACATCCCACACCTTCACCGTAATCTGATGCGGGCCATCGCTCAGCGAACTGAGCGGATAAGTGATCGCCCCGCTTTTAAACGTATTGAGATCGGAAACATAGTAATCATTCAGGATCATGGGGGTTGTTGACTTGCTGTCAAGTACTGCCGTGATGTCATGGCCGATACCATTCCCAACGGCGTTAACTCCGGATGTATCGCTTACATCGGCGAGTAGTACCGGGTTTTGATCGGTAATCCCTCCCGAACGAAACTGTCTGTTGTTGATATAGAGGGCAAGTTCCGGTCCCTGGTCGTCCAATGGCGCCTGATTGTCGTACCCGCCAACCTGAATATCTTCATCATAACCATTGGCATCGGTTTCGCTGCTGCGGGCGTAATAGCTGATTTTGCCCACACCATATTTATATGCAATGTCTTTAGGAACAATAAACGAGAATGAAAAAGAGCCATTGGTCACTTCAACCTGGCCTTTATATACCGCGTTTTTACGCAGAAAGAACTGTACGGGAGCGCCTTCACCGTAATTTGCTTTTGTCCATATCTCGGAAGATTTGTCAAATACTGTCGGAAAAATGGTTCCCGAAAAATTAACTGCTTTTTCACCCGACAAATCAAGGACTTCTCCAGTGATGGTCACTTCAGAAAGCGCTTTGAGGGTATCAGGCACCGTTGACGGGATATGCGTATTGATTGAAGTTGTAACGACCTTCAGAGCGGGATAAGCCATTTGCATGGCAGGATCACCCAGCAATACAAATGCATGAATGTTCGGGGAAGTTCCCATCCCGGCTTTGGCAACCCGCAGCAAATCGCCCAATTTCATATAGTTGCCCGCAGTCTTTTTAAAAGCATTGTTATAAAAGTTAACCAGCAGCGATTTATTCGTACCTGCAAATGTAAGCCGGGTGGTGGTGAACAGCGCCACGCCCCCGCCCTGGTTATTTAAAAAGACCCATTCGCCTGCCGAAACACGCTCAGGATCATCAAAGCGGCTGAATTCGCAGGTAGCTGTTACAAAAACAGGCATATTTTCCAGGTTACGCCAGTTCTTAATATCAGGTACTTCGAGAATCCGCTCATGCGCCCAGCCAACTTCACCTCCATGACCAACATAATTCATGATGAGTGAACCTTTTTCAACCCGTTTGTTGATCACCTCATTTACTTCAGGATAACGAGCGCCACCTGGTGTGGAAACCATGGTATAGGCATCTGAATAAATCTTGTCAACATTGTAGTTCTTGTAAGTGGTTTCAACGATACGCGCCAGATCCTCCGAATCTTCGATGAACAAATTTCCGCCTTCATTCTGATCATCGCCAACAAAGGTCACCACGTTGCGCCAATCGTTTTTTACCCGATCATCATTTGAGCAGTAATGCATTACCTTTTCAACCGCCGATCGGGCCTGTTCTACCGTAGCAACAGGGAACCGGCCTACCCCGATGTCGAGGCTGCCATTGGCCGACTGTCCTTCATCGGGATCAAGCAATCCGAAGTAGTCATCGGAAACAAATGAATCAACAGGTGAAAGGGATTCGACAGATTCATAAGAAGGAACAAAATTGGTATTGCCTTGTGTACGGTTTTTAAAGTCATAGGAAGCATCGCCGAAAAGCAACAGATATTTTGGTTCTTTCCCTGGTTGAGCTTTATCATACATCATCTTAACAAAGTCGCGGATGGCTGTAATATCCTGGGCCCCTGATGAAAACTCGTTATAAATAATGTCGGGAGTGGTAATGAACGTTGACAAACCGCTGTATTCCCGGTGAAATGCAGCCAAACGTTCAGCTTCGCCCATGAAGGACGGATGACATACAATCAGGTAATCGGCCACATCCGTACCATGAAGGTCCTGATTGGTAACCCGGCCAACAGATTCAGGCGTGTTGAACGAGCTGCCGTCGAAGGCCATAAATTCACGAAGTGTGTCGGTGGCGAGCCTGAAAGTATAGTTATTGGCTCCACTCTGAATTGTTTCCACCTTCCTGATATCACCCCCATTGGTCACATCCCAAATCTGGACATTCTGGCCATTTCCATTAAAAGTAAACTCCGTTATCCCGTTGGGTTCGGTACCGGCAACGCTGCGGAACGACATCTGCGATCCATACATGGTGAGCGAACGCATGGCATTCAGTTCAATGTAATTGAGATATCCCACTGAACTGGAGGAGGTTTTATTGAAGTTCAGTTTAATGTCGATCACCGGGCCGGAGGGAATAAAGGTAGCGGTACCTTTGTTTGCTATCGCGAAATTTCCTTCAAACCCTCCTGAAATAGAGCCAATATTGATGTTCATGATGACATTTCCCTGGGCGGAAACCGTAAAGGAGGTACTGCTTCCGATGGAACGGGCAGCTACATAGGCAGTAACTGCAACCGGGCTCAGTAAGTCAAGATTCGGAAAACTGAAGGAGTAATTGCGCGTGGTGGTAATATCGAATTTTTGCTGGTCCCACCATTCACGACCTGATTTAATCAGATTGACATCATCCTTTTCATAGGAGGCATAGTCTTCGAATTTGCTGGCATAAAAAGTAGGAGACTGCGTTGAGGAGGGTTCAGTGGCAATGCGTTTTCCCGGACCTTTATCGAAGTTAAGAAAATAGTACATGCGGTCGGAGTAGATATTTTTCCGGCAGTGAAAGAGATTGTCCGTCGTACTATAATTCCATTGATCTGGTCCTTGTCCGTAGAATAACAGATAGTCGCCCGGATCAAAACGGCCATCCTCTGCGCCAGATACAAAGATAGCGTTCTCCATCAGGTCATCGATCCGTGGTTTTGAATTTGCCTCCGGCAACATGCCGCCTCCGTTTCCATAGATACGGAGATTCTGAGGATTAATACTGCCGACATCAACCCCGGCTTTTTTCAGGTCATCGTAGCTCAGCCGGTAAATTCCATTTGAGCCAACCGCAAATTTATACCAGACTCCCGATGCAAGCACTGAATTTGATGCAAACAAATGAATTGATTTTCCAACAGGCTGATGTTTTGCCACTGTAATATCAGGTTCAAGGTCGAACGAAACCAGGCGTTCGATATTCCCGGTAGCCGGGTTCCGGCGCAAAGGCAGCAGACTTACCTGAAGCGAGGTCTTTTTACGGGCAACTGCCAGCTGATGCATCATGGGAATATCCGAAGATATTTTATCAAGTCCTTTGACCATTGAAAGATCTGCCCCACTCACCTGTTCATAAATCTGATTGCTGATAAGGAGGTCTACCAGCGAATCGTGGTCCGGATCAAATGGAAAAGATTGTATAAAAACAGGCAGCAAACCATATTCTTCATGCATCACCGATCCCTGAAAGGATAACACCGCTTGTACCGGCGATTCACTGTTACGGATAATCCTGGGTGAATTCCATGAAATCGAATATTTTTTTGACGTTCCTGAACTGTTGGCCATCATCGAAATAACCGGTGCAAAGGCCAGGAAAACAAAAAAGAGAATGAAGGAAAACTGTTTTTTCGTATACATGCGCTGGTTTAAAAAGTGATATATAGACAAAATTTCTGACGAAAAGGTTGCAGCCAGAACGAATATTTTTAGCACCCATATAATTGTTATCATTTTTAACGTTATCTGTTAGTTAATATTGTCAAAGACGGTTTATGCATATTCATTATTTTTGTAATATTGTAAACCATAATTAACCCGTTTACAGGAACATTCATGATCAGACGATTTGCGGTTATTTTATTGTTTGTCATTCCGTTTTTCATCGGGAAATCATTTGCGCAGGATCCTGAGTTTTCTCAATTTTATGCCAATCCACTCTATCTGAACCCCGCCCTTGCAGGAGTTACGATTTGCCCCAAGGCCAATGCCAACTACCGCAATCAATGGCCAGCCATCGGAAAAGCATTCATCACCTACAACGCCTCTTATGACCAGTATGTCGACTTTCTGCATGGCGGGCTGGGGGTGTTGATAACCGCCGACCGGGCTGGCAGCGGCAACCTGAATACTACCGTTATCAGCCTGATGTATGCCTATAAAATGAACCTCAGCACACATCTTCAGGCAAGCGGTGCGCTTAAAGTCGGTTATTATCAGCGAAGGCTTGTGTGGGAGAATCTGCAGTTCGAAGACATGATTGATCCGGTAGGTGGTTTTATCCTGCCGACATCGGAAAAACAACCTGACAATCTGAGTGTGGGAGTTCCCGACTTCTCTGCCGGTGTTTTTCTTGCCTATGATGACCTTGCTTATGGAGGAATATCGGTAGATCATCTTACCCAGCCTAAAGTTGGATTTTACGCTGACAATGTAACACAACTACATATGAAATTCACCATTCATGCCGGATCAGTGATCAATCTCCATAAAAATGGCAGTTCCGGTGAAGATCGTGAATTTTCAATTTCTCCCAACATTTTATATCAGCAGCAATTCAAATTTCACCAATTAAATATAGGGATGTACCTGACGATAGATCCGTTCATCGGAGGCATCTGGTTCAGGCATAATTTCGAAAATGCCGATGCCATCATTCCGATGTTAGGCATCCACTATAAAAGTTTGCGGGTCGGATATAGTTATGATTTTACGATCAGCCAGCTGAAAAGCGCTTCAGGCGGGGCACACGAAGTATCGGCCTCATGGCAATTTCCCTGTTTGGAAAAAAGAAGACATATCAGGGCAATAAAATGCCCCCGGTTTTAGTTATGTATAAATATTTGCTTAATTTGAGTAATTCACGTAGGTTTGCAAAAATTTTCAACGGATGAGAATTAACAGATTTTTTCAGGTAAGCGCCCTCGCCGGAGCCATTCTGATGTTTACTGGCTGTAAGAAAGAAGCATCACGTTCTACCGGATGGGAATATAACAATCCCAAAAACGGAGGATTTGAAAAGCCCCAGTTCGTTGACCAGCAAACCGGACCGGGATTGGTTTTCGTAGAAGGCGGAACATTCACCATGGGGAATACCCAGGATGATGTGATGTTTGAATGGAACAACCAACCCCGCCGGATAACGGTATCAAGCTTCTACATGGACGAAACGGAAGTTCGTAACCTTGATTATCTCGAGTATCTTTATTGGCTCAGCCGGGTGTATTCAACCGACTATCCGGGTGTGTACCGCAAAGCGTTGCCGGATTCACTGGTATGGCGTCAGAAACTCTCCTACAACGAACCAATTGTGGAATATTATCTTCGCCACCCGGCCTATCGCAACTATCCTGTAGTTGGAGTTTCCTGGGTCCAGGCCAACGATTACTGCTCCTGGCGAACCGACCGTGTGAACGAAATGCTGCTCATCAAGCGTGGTATTCTGGCCATGGATCCCGCACAGAAAAATGAAAACAACTTTAATACTGAAGCCTACCTTGCCGGTCAGTATGAAGGACTTCCCGATAAACAACTTCCCGATCTGAACCCAAATGGAACCGGAACCCGGAAGGTGAAAATGGAAGATGGAATTCTCCTTCCCAAATACCGTCTGCCGACCGAAGCTGAATGGGAATATGCAGCCCTGGGCCTTATTGGCAATACCCTTTATGAAAGAGTGGTTGAACGTAAGAATTATCCCTGGAATGGCAGCCAGGTTCGTACCAATGAATCAAGATATTACGGAAGTTTCATGGATAACTTCAAACGCGGAAAAGGCGACTACATGGGTGTAGCCGGTAATCTGAATGATGGAGCCGACATTCCTGCCGCCTGCGGATCCTTCTTCCCCAACGATTATGGCCTTTACAACATGGCAGGCAACGTGAGTGAATGGGTTTTGGATGTTTACCGTCCTTTAAACTCCTATGAAGTAAATGACCTCCGCCCCTTCCGTGGCAATGTTTTTAAAACCCAGGTCACTGATGCCGAAGGGTTCCTTGCTGAGAAAGACAGTCTGGGTCATATGAAGTATCGTGATGTTACCATTGCAGAAGCCGTGAATCGCAGGAATTACCGCCAGGCTGATAATATCAACTACCTTGATGGCGATTTTGCATCCAGTCTTGACAATGGCAATTGGTTAAACCCTCCAAAAGACACCAGCGCGACCAATACAATGTATGACTTTGGTAAAAGTTCCCTGATCAGCGACCATGCGCGTGTTTACAAAGGAGGCAATTGGAAAGATCAGGCCTTTTACATGAGTCCGAGCACACGCCGGTTTCTCGACGAAACTGATGCTTCTGATGCGATTGGCTTCCGCTGTGCCATGACCCGTGTAGGCGGCTCGATTGCCGGAAAATAATTAAAGAAGAACAAGTATAAACAGATTCAAACCCCGTTTCTTAAAGGAGACGGGGTTTTATGTATATGGAAAATCAGATCAACAACCTCTATGCTATTTTTCTCGATCACCCGTTTGTGTCGACAGACAGTCGCGAGGTGAAACCAGGGTCATTATTTTTTGCTTTGCGCGGTGAATCATTCAACGGCAATGAATATGCCAGCAAGGCTCTTGAATCAGGAGCAACCTTTGCCATTGTGGATGATGATCAGTATGCGGTGAACAAATCCTGCATTTTAGTAAACAATGTGCTTTCAACATTGCAGGCATTGGCGCAGCACCATCGCATGCAATTCAACATTCCCCTCATTGCCATTACAGGCACCAATGGAAAAACCACGACCAAAGAACTCATCCATGGCGTATTGTCGGAAAAATATAACACACTGGCGACAAAAGGCAACCTCAACAACCATATCGGTGTACCGCTAACCTTGCTCAACCTTACCCGTGAAACAGAAATTGCCATCATTGAAATGGGAGCAAATCATCCCGGTGAAATTGAATTCCTTTGCAACATCGCCCAGCCTGATTTTGGAATCATTACCAATATCGGGAAAGCTCATCTGGAGGGCTTTGGGAGCTACGAAGGAGTGATCAGGACCAAGACTGAACTCTATCGCTTCATCCGGGAAAAGAAAGGAGTTGTATTTATCAATCAGGATGATGAAACGCTGAAAGAACATTCGACAGGGTTAAAAACAATTTCCTATGGAATTTCACCTTCTGATCTGATGTCAAAAAACTTGTCGGCTGATCCTTATGTGAAAATGGACCTTCAATTCAAGGATGGAGCAATCCTGAAAATTGAATCGAAGCTTTATGGCCGGTATAATTCCGGGAACATCCTGGCTGCAGCCTGTATCGGACAACATTTCAACGTTTCTGCCGAATCAATCAAATCAGCCATTGAGGCATATCAACCTGGCAACAACCGGTCCCAAATTTCTAAAACCAAAAACAACCTGCTCATTCTGGATGCATACAACGCCAATCCAAGCAGCATGAAAGCGGCAATTGAATCTTTCTCCGCTTCGGAATTTCCGGAAAAAACTGTTATCCTTGGCGACATGCTTGAACTTGGAAACGATTCTGACAAGGAGCATCTGCAGATTCTAAATTGGATTGATCAGCTTCAATTCAAACAGGTGTATCTTGTCGGGCCTGTCTTTACCCGGTTGAATGTACAACGTAACAACATCTGCTTTCAGGATAGCGGATTGGCAAAAATGTGGTTTCAACATCACAGGATTGAAAATGCAACAGTGATGATCAAGGGATCGAGGGGAATCCGGCTGGAGAAAATAGCAGAGGTACTTTAAAAATGTTACGGAAGAAATAATGTTAACTTAATTTTTGGTGAAATACCAGGTCATAGGATTAATGTCGGGAACCAGCCTTGATGGGCTTGACATTGCATGTTGCGATTTCAGCGGAGACAACAACCACTGGACATATCAGATCAGATGTGCAGAGACCGTTCCATATTCCGGTGATTGGAAGAAAGTACTTTCAAACCTTGAATCAGGATCGGCGCTCGATTTTGTTACCACAGATGTTGAATACGGGCACCTCCTTGGAAGGCTAACCGCTGATTTCATAGCAAGAAAGAATCTTTCTCCCGACTTCGTTGCCTCACACGGTCATACCATTTTTCACCAGCCCGGGAAAAAGATTACCAGTCAGATCGGTCGTGGATCGGCCATTGCTGCCGAATCAGGGCTCAGGGTTGTGTGTGATTTCCGTTCCCTGGATGTTGCATTAAGCGGACAGGGTGCGCCGCTTGTTCCAATTGGTGATGCGATGCTATTCAGTGCATTTGACTTTTGCCTGAATATCGGAGGCTTTGCAAACATCTCCTGCCAACATAAAGATAAACGGATCGCTTTTGATATTTGCCCCGCCAATATCGTGATGAATTACCTTGCCTTACAATCGGGACTTGAATACGATCCTGACGGAAAGATGGCTGCAAGCGGAATGGTGAACCAACAATTGCTTGATACACTCAACCTCCTGCCCTATTACAAACTCGATTATCCAAAATCACTTGGCAAAGAGTGGGTTGTGCAAAACATTTTTCCACTGCTGAAAACTTCAGAACTGTCGACCAATGACCTGCTCTCCACATTTTGTGAGCACATTGCCATGCAGGTAGCAGCGGCCACTGGTAAAAAGAAAGAGGCGAAACTGCTTATCACCGGGGGCGGCGCTTTCAATCAGCATATGATCAGCAGGATTCGCTTTCATGCAGTTCCTGAGATCGTTATCCCTGATACATATACCGTCAACTTCAAAGAAGCGCTCATTTTTGCCTTCCTCGGAGTATTACGATGGCGTAATGAAATTAACTGCCTGCAAAGCGTTACCGGAGCATTGAAGGACTCATCAGGGGGGGCCATTTATTAAATTATTTTTAAATGACCTATTTGCAAACACTTGATTACCTGTATGCCCAACTGCCGATGTTTCACCGGGTAGGCGGTCAGGCATATAAGGCAAACCTCAACAATACCATTGCGCTTTGCAATTTGCTTGGCAACCCACAACATGCTTTCAGGTCAATCCATATCACCGGAACCAATGGCAAAGGCTCTGTTTCTCATATGCTTGCCTCCATACTGCAAACAGCAGGGTTCCGCACAGGACTTTACACCTCACCACATTTAAAGGACTTCAGAGAACGTATCCGGCTGAATGGCAGGATGATTCAAAAAAGCTATGTCAGCTCATTTATTCAGCAATACCGGGCTCAATTTGAACGCATCCAGCCATCGTTTTTCGAACTTTCCGTAGGCATGGCTTTCCAGTATTTCAGGGAGCAAGGGATTGATGTGGCAGTAGTGGAAGCAGGTCTGGGCGGCAGGCTTGATTCAACCAACATTATCACACCTTTGGTGTCTGTTATAACCAATATAAGTTTTGATCATATGCAATTCCTGGGCGATACTTTGGAAAAAATTGCCACAGAAAAGGCAGGAATCATCAAACCTGGAATTCCTGTTGTGATTGGTGAATTGCAGGAAGACATCCAACATGTTTTTCAACAAAAAGCCACCGGGTGCCAATCGGAGATTATTTTTGCAGATCAGCATTTCAGAGCCGATCATTTTGATCTGAAAGGTAAATATGCCAGTAAGCGATCCATGGATATTTTTCGCGACGGGTCGTTATATTTATCTCAATTAATCTCGCCCCTGGCAGGTTCCTACCAGCGAAAAAATATTCTGACAGTCCTGGAAGTTTGCGATCAGCTTAACAAGCAGGGGTTTGCATTAACTCCGTCCATCGTCCGTGCTGGCATCAATGATGTCATTCACAACACTGGCTTTTCAGGCCGGTGGCAAATCCTGAGCAGGCATCCACTGACCATTTGCGATACCGGCCACAATGAGGGAGGTTTGCGGGAAGTTTTGTCGCAGATAGCGTCAACCCGCCATGATGAGCTGCACTTTGTTTTTGGTGTAGTGAATGATAAACACCTTGCTCCTATCCTTGAAATGTTACCCGGAACAGCGACCTACTATTTTTGCAAACCCAACATCCCCCGTGGCCTTGATGCGACAGACCTGCAAAAACAGGCGATTGGTGCCGGACTCCATGGCGATTGCTATCCATCGGTGAAAACAGCGCTCCAGGCTGCGCAAAACTCGGCTGGCAAAAATGACCTGGTTTTTGTGGGCGGAAGTACGTTTGTGGTGGCGGAGGTGGTGTGAGAGGGATTTGGGGTTGGTTTATATTAGCCTCCGGAAATGAGGTGGAGGACATGGACTTCGTCGCCCTCGTGGATCAGGGCTGTTTCATAATCAGTTTTCCTGATCAGGGTGCTATTTATTTTGATGACCAGCATTTTAAAGGTGAAATTTTTAGCCTTGAGCAGTTCGTTCACTGTCAATACCTCACCTGCAAATTCCTCCGGATTATTATTTAATGTAATTCTCATACCCCAACATTTGACATTTGACTTTTAACTTTTGCTATTTGACTTTCAATAATATTTCCAGCGCCACATTTGCCTGCATATTTGCTACCATTCCCACACGTGGCGCGATGGGAGGCAGTTCCTGGCTGATCTCTGAGATTTCATCTCCACATATGTACAGGTTGTCGGCTTTCCGGCAATGAATAGCATCATTCATGCCCCAGCCGGCCATTCCCAGTCCGATGACCAGGGGCATGTCAGGCATCTCATTCAGAATCGTTTCAATGATCATCTCCTTCTGATCCGCCAGATCAAACGCTTCAACAACCAGGTCGCATCCGGCAAAGATGAATGGAATGTTCTCAGAGATCAGCCGCAGATCGTGAGAAACGATGCTGACTTCCGGGTTAATTCGGCGGATATTCTCCGTAAGCGCCTGTGTTTTTTTAACTCCGATCTGATCGAAGAAATAATATTGCCGGTTCAGATTACTTTGGCTTACCACATCAAAATCGGCAATGACCAGGGTTCCAACACCTACCCGGGCAAGAGCTACGGCACAGTTGGAGCCGAGTCCGCCACAGCCGGCAATTCCGACGGTCTTTGTGCGCAGTGTATTGGTAATTTGCTCGAGGGTCATCTAAAAAGAATTAAAGAATTCAAAATGCAAAAGTCAAATGTCAAATGTCAAATGTTAAGCAAGTTTGTTGTAGAATGAGTCGCGTTCAACGGGGGTTCGTTTTGCTTCGGTAATCATGGCGATCATTTGTGATACAGTCATCACCGGGTTTTGATCCTCGGCTCCTGCCAGGGAATAAATGCGGGTGGAATCGTTGATGGTTCCATCAAGGTCGTCAACGCCAAACGAGAGGGATACCCGGGCAAGTTTGCGTCCAACCGCAGGCCAGTAGGCTTTGAGATGCGGAAAATTGTCGAGATAGATCCGTGCCACGGCATACATCTTCATATCCTCTGTGACTGAGACTTCGGGGATATCTGACATTTCATTGTTGCTGTTGCGAAACTTGAGCGGAATAAAGGCATTAAACCCGCCGGTGCGATCCTGAACCTGCCGCAACCTTTCGAGATGGTCAATCCGTTGGGCGTAATTTTCCCTGTGTCCGTAAAGCATGGTCGCATTTGACGGAATACCAAGCTGATGGGCTGTTTCATGAATCTCAAGCCACGCGTTGGAGGATGATTTCATGCCACAAATTTCCTTACGTATGGTTTCATCAAAAATTTCAGCCCCGCCACCGGGGATTGAATCGAGCCCGCACGTTTTCAGGTAGGCAAGACCATCCCTGATACTCATCCCCGATTTCCTGATCATATAATCAAGTTCAACCGCAGAATATGCTTTTACATGCAGGCTGGGTCGGGCGCCTTTAATTTTAACCAGCAGGTCGCCATAATAATAAATATCCCTGTCGGGATGAACGGCCCCGGTAATATGCAGTTCCGAAACATTGCTTTCCTGGGAGTTAACCTTTTCCAAAATCTCATCAATGGTTAATTCCCATTGCGTTTTGCTGAAATGATGGGAATAGGAACAAAACTTGCATTTATTTACGCAGATGTTTGTGGGCTCAATGTGAAAATTGCGGATGTAATAAACAATGTCGCCGTTTTTCCGTTGACGCATCATATCTGCCAGTGAGCCCAGAAAGCCCAGATCGCCCTGTTCAAAAAGCATCTTGCCTTCTTGGGGTGAAATACGATCCCCGTCAATTACTTTCCGGGCGATATTCTTTAGAACATCCGGGATATTGGTCAATGTAAAAATTTCATGGAGGTTATCTGATTGCATTTCAACTTCTTATTTGTTTGTTAATTGGGTTTTAGTAATTGCCATACCCTGTTGTTTTTATTCCGCCCCTCCGGGGCTCACTGGTTGTAGCGCATTTACTGCTACAAAGATAACGCCCCTCTGGGGCTATTACTTATGTCGAATCACGGTTGTGAACATTTTATGCTAAAACGGTTATACCCTGAATGGGCTGTTGGGTCTCACGAATCATGGTTTTGAACCTTTCATGAAGCAAAGATTTCACCCTTAAGAGGCTGTTCAACCTTTGAAACATTGCTGTTGAACAATTGATGAATTGATATATCAGTCTTGCAACGTAATTGCCGCATTTTTGTATCAAATGATTTAGACAATGGTTACCCCTGGCAACGTAGTTGCCGAATCTTTGTAGCAAATGATTGATGCAATAGTTCCGACTGGCAACGGAGTTGCCAAATCTTTGTAGCAATTGGTTGCCGCGATAAATCAAAGCAGCGTAGCTGCGACATAAATTATTCATACCATTCAAAAAGATATTTATCCTCATATTCAATGTTAAGCTTTTTCAATATTCCAAGGTATTCCTCTCTGAATGATTGCTTTTTATGATGATTTGGCTGGTTAAGGATGTATTTCGCAACAACATCAATTTGTGACCGGGAGTATGTAAAACTACCAAAACCATCCTGCCAGTGAAATTTCCCCGGCAACCCTTTTTTATCATTGATGAATGTTGATGAACTAGCTTTGATATCTCTTGTAAGGTCAGAAACCGCTATCGCTGGATGCAACCCGATTAACACATGTAAATGGTCAGGATTACAATAAATAGCAAGTGGTTTAGATTTTTTATTAAGAACAATCCCGCAAATATATTTTTCTAATTCATCACGATTATTTTCCGAAATCAGATTATGTCTGCCCTGCACAGCGAAAACAATTTGCACATACATTTGGGTGTAGGTATTTGCCATTTACTATTGGTTTTATTTCGCCCCTCCGGGACTCACTGGTTGTAGCGCATTTACTGCTACAAAGATAACGCCCCTCTGGGGCTATTACGTATGTCGAATCACTGTTGTGAACATTTCATTCTGCTTGATATATTCCTATTGCTTGACAATCTTCCTTACTGTCTGCTGATATCCGTCAGAAACCCTTAAAACGTAAATCCCGGCAGTATAGGCTGACATATCAATTTGCATCTCCTGACCAGGCATGGCAATTAATTCACGATACAGGATCAGATGACCCCGGATATCATTGATCGTCACCACCATCTTTTTTCCATCCAACGCGGCAGATTTAATGGTAAGTTGGTCTGTCACCGGATTTGGAAAGATTTTCACCCAATCATTCTGCAAAGGTTCCTGTACCGAAAGCATCCAGCCATTCAGGGTCATCACACCGGTATTATCGGGATCGAGCCAGCATTTGAGCATGTTGATCGAATCGGTTCCATTCTTATCCCAACTGTAGGCAAACTGTCCATAGTAATCGGGTAAATTCAGGGAGGCGGAATCACAATTGGAATCGCCACCGGTAAGTGTGCCAACCAATCTACCCTGGTTGTCAAATAATGGAGAACCCGATGAACCGCCTTCTGTCGTACCATGCCCGTTTGGTGTACCGCTCCATCTGACTAGCCAATGAGCAAGGGCAGGATTGCCTACCCAATGGGCTGGCTCAAGCGGGGCGGTATAGGTCGATATTTTTTTAACATCTCCCTGAGGGTGGTGAATACAGGTGCCGGATGGACTGGGTGGCACCGTTTCACGGCTCCATCCGTTATAATATACATTGTACGATTGCGGAATGGCCGATTTCAATAAAACCAGGAAAAAATCAGAACCGGTATTGCCGGCATCCCCGCCATGGGCTACCAGGGTAGCGCCGGTAATCGATTTCAGCGGCGGTTCAATGAGTGGGTCGGTACAACCTGCTCCTTCGTAATTAAAATAAAAAATCCATTGGCTTAAATCAGTCGTGGAGGATTTATACCCACAATGGTCAGCCGTAAGCACATAGGGTTTCCCATCGTTTTTTGTCGTATTCACAAGCGATCCGGTACACCAAAGGCTGGATCCACCGCGTTTTACGGTTATCCGGGTCACACTCCGTTTTTCTTTCTGCCAGCTGGTCCCTTCATTGCAGTTGATATTCACCTCACAAGGACCGGATCCGCCAAAATCCCTCCGGTTCAAAGAGGCCTCCGTTACACCCCGGTATGCATGACCAACCTCTGAAATATGAATATCAGGCAAAGGAAGATCATCCGGTGCATTGTACTCAAGGGTTAGTTCTTCGCCGTAGATCATAGCCGTGGCAAATGTTGACAGATCGTTGTTGTTTAATGAGGTAAACGCCCCGAGAAGCTGGGTTCGCATGGGGTTGTAAACGAATAATTTCCCGCCTTCAGGGATTTTATACCGGTCGAAATACAAGATCAATGCTTTGGCGCCGGGAGATTTCACACTGATTCTCCATACTTTAGCGTTACCGGCTGCACTGTTCCATTGCCCAGCCGATCTGATTCCAAGGTCAACAGGCAGGTTTACGGCAAAACGATAAGGCAGGGGGGACTGGATATCCTCCATGGATAAAACATCCAATGACGGGCGTTCAACCGTAACATAGTTGCTGGCGTCAGGCGGAATGGATTGAGAAAAACTGCAAGGCAAGCCTCCGGCGCTCAATTGCGCAAAAAGGATTGAAGGCAGGGATGCCAATACCAGAACGCAAAGAAACAGGATAGGGCTATGGGCTAATTTCATGGGGAGATTTGTTAATTATTGATTGATATTTTACGTGTAACCATATCCAACCCGCAGGTAATCCGCAGGATGTAAATGCCATGAGGAATTTTTCGGATATCAAGCCTGACTCTTCCGGATTCCGGGACTTCATCCCAGGAAGATATTTTGTTTCCAAGAATGCTGATCATGTCGATCTTCAAAGGCAGGGTGAAGGATGCGAGGCCGTTAATGATTAAATCATCCTTTGCCGGATTCGGATAAATGACAAGGTGATCCAATGAATTTACCTCATTGATACCAACCGTAGAGGTGATAAAAATATCATCCAGCATTAAAATAAACCCGTCATTGGTGACACATTGGATACCAAAATAAACCTCCTGGTTGGCATAATTGTCAATATTGTAAGCTTTCCGGGTCCAATCAGCCGGAGCTCCTTCAGGCACAGTTGTAAGGGGAGTAAAACTTGATGGATTCTGATCAGTGGTGGAAACACAAACATTGAATTTTTCCTCTCCAAATTGATTGTTGTAGGTTCTAACCCAAAGTTCAATCAGGGGGTAAATGCCAAGGCTTATTTTTGGAGAGATCAGCCATTTATTGTTAGGATTCATGGGTGGTATTGATGAAAAGCTACAGCCAAGTTTCTGTCCTGAATGGGCCACCATGTTAGACAGCGGAGGGGTTGTCAGGGCAGGATTGAAACAAATGTAGGCCATGGGCAGGTAGTTGTGCGGAAAGGAAACAGACTGAATTCCATAGGTAGTACCGCCATTCACGTCAATCACCAGCCATGGGTTGAACGTTGTATTAAAGTCACTGACCGATTCAAAATCAAGGGTCATGGTTGACGGGTAACCGCTTACAGTGATGTAAGCAGTTTTCGTAATGGAATCACTGGCAGATCCATTGCTGACCCTCAGACTTACCGGGTAGGTACCTGTACTGGAATACTTTATTCCTGTTGGATTCTGGAGGCTGGAGGTAGCTGGTATTCCTCCGGTAAATTTCCAGGCCCAGGAGACAGGTATTCCCGACGACTGATCGGTGAAATTCACATTTTCTCCAATTCTGGGGGTCGTTTTGTCAGCCATAAAATCGGCCGTAAGCGTAGAGGATGACTGCGGTTTGACCTCCAGGTCATCGATCATCATCATAAAGTGATCGTTTGAAGTACAGTTAATTGCTATATAAATCTTTTGGTTGTTGTAACCTGACAAGTTAAAAGTTTTTTTGGTCCATGCCGTGGTCGTTTCCAACGGTTGAGCCCCGGAGATGGTGGTAAAACTTCCGGGATTGTTATCGGTAGTTGAAACAGACACAACGTATGTATCCAACCCATAAACCGAGTTGTAGGATTTAACCCAGAAGGTAAAAATACCATTGGCGCCAAGCTGGATCTGCGGAGAAATAAACCAATCGTTGTTTGATGGCGGGTTGGATGAAATACATGCGCCGAAACGCAGTCCCGAATGAGGTTGCATTGCCTGGTCAGAAGCCATGGATGGGGTAACCTGCGCAGGGTTGAAACTGAGAAAGGCCATTGGTTCTGTCTGATGAGGAAAGGAATATCCGGTAATCCCATAAGTATCATGCTGATCAACATCCTTCACTGTCCAATCGTTGAACGTAAGCGAAAAATCCGGCACATTCTCAAAATTCATTATGTAACTATCCGGAACCGGAACAGATGGCGCCAGGTTAAACAAGGCACGCTGGGCAATTAATACACCTGATGATGCAGGTGTAAGGTTGTCCGGTGAATAGTAACCATTGTCAACTCCTCCCAGGCCCCAGTTGAAGTGAAATAAATCTCCGGTCTGGTAGCCGTCACAAATAAAATAGATTGGATTGCCCAGGTTGTTATTACCTGCATAAAGCAACGGGTGAGATGCATCGAGTTCGGCCTTTAACAAGGCAACCCAATCGGCAGCGCCGTAATCGGATTTCGATTTCCATACAGCCGTTGAGGGGTAACTGAAATATTTCACAAATCCCGAATCAATTTTACTGTCCGATGAAGTGGAGGCGACTGATCCAAAGTTCATATCCTGTGCCACTCCGCATTGATAAATCAGGTTGGCCAGTCCATCGTTGCCGGAGGTAAGAGAGTCGGGCATGCTGCTCCAGGTATAATTGGTCGCCCCGAAGTTCGCATATTGGATACCGTATTTCGGATGGGGATATCCATGTTCACCCGTTCCGTGGGCAGGATATTGATAAAATTTCATCAATTGGGCCATGGCGATGGCCCCTGATCCTGCGGGTACATGCAGGCAGGTTGCATGCGAAGCAGTATCGACCGGACATGCGGCATTGTATAAGCATCCTTGTCCCCATCGGGATTGTAGTAATGGAGCAACGCCTGGGGTAAAAAATGGCTGATGAGTCGTCGTAATGTTTGAAGTAGAGCGCTGATTTGGCGAATTTTCAAGCTTCTGACCAAAAGATGGACCCTGAGAAAGGATGAAGATAAAAACCGTCAGATAATTTATAAAGAATTTCATTTTATGTAATCTTAAATAATTACAAAATTACGCATTTTTACTAAATGAAACAGGCATGGAAGCTATCCATGCCTGTCACTTCTATCTGGGATATAATCCCCTACTAACTGAATTTTTATGACCGTTTATTCGGCAATTCCAGTCCGTACTTTTTAATTCTGTCTTCACGTAACAATAAAAATCCGAGGAAAATAGCGGCAACACCTAGTCCGGCAAAAACGAGCATGGGAGCCGTATAGTCATAAATCGCTGTGGTATCGCCTGCTTTAATCCGCTCGGTAACCCCCGGATTGGCCCATTCCAACACAACCCCAATCAGCCATGGGAAAAACATGAGTCCGATATTCTGGATCCAGAAAACAAGGGCGTAAGCTGATCCCAGATAACGCTCTTCAACGATTTTAGGCACGGATGGCCACATGGAGGCAGGAACGAGCGAAAAGGCAACACCAAGCAGGATGATCGTCATGACGGCAATTCCGAGCGTAAGCGGAACCAGTGCGAATGTAAGGTGGGCGATGGTAAGGAGCGCGGCGCCAAAAATCATCAATGTAGCACCTTTGCCTTTCTTGTCAAGGAAATAACCGATAATCGGTGTCAACAGGATTGTACCAACAGGTAACATGCCCGAAATGTAGCCTCCTACGGAGGCCGAAACACCCAGCTTATTCTGCATCATGTTCACTGCATATTTCAAAAATGGGAAAACACCCGAATAGAATAACACACAAAGCAGCGAAATCAGTAGAAATCCGCGGTTGGTAATGATTTTCTTCAGATCACTCAGATGGAACTCTTCGGTGGGATCGGCTCCGGGGCCTGAAGTGCCGGTTTGTTTATCCAATTTCTGGTCCATGAAGGTATAGACAAGAAATGTCAGAAATCCGATAGAGATCAATGCCACACCAAGATAAATAGGATTGAGAACATTTCCCTGATGCACACCATTTACAGTGCGTTCACCTGCCAGCATGGCAGAGAAAAAGAAGGCTACAGAGGCTCCCATACGGGCAGTTGCAAGCTGCATGCCCATTGCAAGTGCGAGCTCTTTTCCTTTAAACCATTTCACTACGGTTCGTGATGTGGTAATACCGGCCATTTCGACCCCAATCCCGAAAATTCCATATCCAATGGCTGCCACTTTAGCGCTGGCAGGCATTGAAACCCAGAAGGAGGAGAAAAACTCATGTCCGAAGCCGCCAGCAGAAAAATATGGCGTCAAACCGTATAATTTGATCAGGCCTCCGCCAAGCATAACCCCTGTGGCTAACAAACCTGTAAAACGAATGCCCATTTTATCGAGGATGATCCCTGAAATAATCAGGAAACCCATTACGTTTAGCATATATTCAGAACCGGAGAAAAACCCGTAATTACTGGGATTCCATCCGTAGGTTGTTTCCATCAGCGATTGCAACGGGGCAATCATATCAACAAAATAGTAGGCAGACAGCATCGTAAGCGATACCAGGACTAAGGCAGTCCACCGTGCTGCCGTTGATTCGCTGAGAATCTTTTGAACTTTTTGAGTCATAATTTAGGGGTTAAATGTTAGGGTTTGTAAACGAGGTACAAAGCTATAAAATTATCACTTATTGAAGAGGGCTTTCTATGGATAATTTAGAAATGGTTACTTTTGTGCAAAAGCTTTTCCATGGATCTATTGCTTGTTTCTGCTACTTTATTCGAAATCAGACCAATACTCATTAAATTAATATTGGTCAAAAAGCAAAATGATCAGTTATCGTCGTATCGGTATAAAGACATAAACATTGATATCCTGATCCCCGGAATTGGAATGGTGCCAACAGCTTATTGCCTTGGACGTCAACTGGCACAGAAACACTATGACCTGGCCATCAATGCCGGGATTGCCGGAACTTTCACAAAATCGCTGGCGCTTGGATCCGTAGTGAATGTAGTCGAAGATTGTGTGCCCGAACTGGGCGCAGAGGATGGGGATCGCTTTCTTTCGGTTTTCGAACTCGGGCTGACAGATCCCGACGCACACCCTTACAAAGGGGGCAAACTGGTTAACGAATGCTTTGATTCGGGGCTGTTTAAAAACAACGGGGTTATCGGCAAACTTCAGAAAGTAAAAGCAATTACCTCCAATACGGTGCGTGGCAATGCAGAGAGCATTACCCGGATTCAACGGATCGCGCAGGTTGACATCGAAAGCATGGAGGGCGCTGCCTTTTTCTATGCCTGTCTCAGTGAAAACATTCCTTTTCTGCAAATCAGATCTATTTCAAACCGGGTGGAAGAACGCGACAAATCACGCTGGAATCTCGACCTTTCCTTAAAAAACCTTAATAAGGTGCTTTGGGAAATCGCATCCTTCCATTCCAAGTCAGATTGAGAGACCTCCATATTTTCATTGATATTTATTAACGCATATCCTTACAAATCTCATGTTAATTAATTAACAGATTAGATATTTTGTGATTATTTTTGCTATTCGTCCTATCACAACACCCTTAATCTAAATAATCAACATCGATGTTGTCCCTTGCGATCTCCCCCTGCCCGAATGATACTTTTATTTTTGATGCCATTATCCATAACAGGATTGACCTTGAAGGCTTAAAATTCAATTACCGGATGCATGATGTTGAAACGCTCAATAAAATGGCTATGGCAGGCGGCATCGACATGATCAAAGTGAGTTTTTTTACCTACCTCCTGCTACAGCAGAATTTCGTATTATTAGACTCGGGCAGCGCCATGGGATTTGGCAACGGACCCCTGCTGATCAGCAGAAAAGATTACACCCTTGAAGACCTTCCCAATCTGACTGTTGCCATTCCTGGTCAGTTTACCACCGCACATATGCTTTTTCGCATTGCCTCTCCCGTGGCAAAGAAAAAGGTGTTCATGATGTTTTCTGACATTGAAGATGCTATACTTACCGGCAAAGTTGATGCCGGGGTTATCATCCATGAAAACCGCTTCACCTATGAACAGAAAGGACTGAAACCCATCCTTGACCTTGGAAAATACTGGGAACAGCTAACCGGGTCGCCCATTCCGCTTGGTGGAATCATCGTCAGAAAAGGGCTTGGCTATAACGTGATCAACAAACTTAACCGGATCATGTTCCGTAGTGTGGAATATGCTTTTAAACATCCCACGGAGTCAATGCCATTTGTGAAGGAAAATGCCCAGGAAATGGACGAAGAGGTAATGCAAAAGCACATTCATCTGTACGTTAATGAAAACACGTTGAGTCTTGGAACGGGTGGGAAAGTGGCTCTTGCCAAGTTACAACAGATTGCCAGGGAGAAGGGACTGATTAAAGAATGACGAATGACAAATGACGAATGACGAGTGACTATAAATAAATGAGATTTATGTTACAATCTAATCTGAGTGATGATTCCATTGGCAGGGCGCTTCGTCAGGCGCTGTTAAAAGGGCTGATCAGGGTGGAAGACACTTCTGCACTTTTTTATGATCTTTCTTTTCTGAAATCACGAATTGAGCTACTTACTTCTTGTTTTCCGCCAAGCGCCTTGCACGGACTTGCCATCAAAGCCAATCCTCTGGCACGGATTATGGAATTTGTCAGAGAAATTGGACCCAATATCGGAGTAGAGGCTGCATCCATTGGTGAAGTCACCATGGCTTTAAATTTGGGTTACAGGCCTGATAAGGTTGTTTATGACTCCCCTGTAAAAACGATTGCAGATCTCGAATTTGCCTGCAACTCGGGCATCCACATCAATGTTGATAACCTTTCGGAACTTGAACGGGTAAAAAAAATCGCCCTGACAGGGTCGCCCGCTCTGAAGGGGTCAATTGGGATCAGAATTAATCCACAAGTAGGCATGGGAACCATCCTGGAGTCGAGTGTGGCAGGAGAGTATTCAAAATTTGGCGTACCAATCAAATATTATCGAACAGAACTTGAGCAGGCGTTTCTCTCCTGCCCATGGCTCAATGGTGTACATCTGCATGTGGGATCACAAGGGTGCCCCATGGAAATGCTTATCGATGGGATAGGAATACTTTATGACTTTGTGATGGAAATGAATGACCAAAGGAGCCAGAGAGAAATGCCACTCATATCGGTTTTCGATATTGGTGGCGGGTTACCTGTCGCCTATCATTCAGCAAAGCCATCACCTTCCATGAAGGAATATGCCCGAAAAATTGCGGTACGGGCTCCGCTACTTTTTGACGAAACCAGGTTTATCCTGATCACCGAATTCGGACGGTGGAGCTATACCAATTCGGGTTGGACCGCTAGCCGCGTGGAGTATGTAAAACGAGATCCATCCATCAACACAGCCATGTTGCATGTCGGAGCCGACCTGTTTATCCGCGAATGTTTAAACCCGGCTGACTGGCAACACGAATACAGTGTGTTTGATCATCAGGGTAACGAAAAACATGGCCAGGATGTATATCCTTACAACCTTGCCGGACCGCTGTGTTTTTCAGGCGACATCATCGCCAAAGATGTCTTCATGCCAAGGGTTGAAGAAGGCGATTATATTGTGATCCACGATACTGGCGGATATACATTCAGCATGTGGTCGCGGTACAACAGCCGACAAACACCGAGAATCATCGGCTACCGGGAAGATCGGTATGAAATTTTGAAAGAGAGGGAAAGTCTCGAGGAACTACAGAGGTTTTGGAAATGACAAGTGACAAGTGACGAATGACAAATGACAATTTGCAATCATCTGCATTCGTCATTCGTCATTCGTAATTTGTCATTTAACTCCGTTCTCCCGCAAACTGATCATCCTTATTCTTAAACAGCACATTGAACGTTGTCAGGCTGCCATAAACCCGCGTAATGTATTGCTGCATATCAACTTTTTCCAGATCGGTCAGTTCACTTGCATTTACTTTTTGCTCCAAAACACGCAGGCGGTCGCGAACCATTACAATTTTATGGAAAAATGTTTCCATGGGAACCTCTTTCTCTTTCAACCCCTGTTCGCCAGGATACATCACAAGTTTCCCTCCGGCCCATTTGGCGCCAAGAGGAACAGTTTCATGAATATCGCTGAAACGCTGGAGTACCCGGATAAGGCTTTTCTCAATTTTTTCGTAGGTAACCATTTCAGCTGAAGTTTCAACCGCTTCAATGGTTTCCAATCCTTCATAGTCACGAAGAATTACACGGATTCCATGCTCGATAAAAGTAATCTCCCAGGCATCCGATCGTACTTGAATAACGACACCTTTTCCAAACTGAGGGTGTTTAACCCGCGAACCGATGCCTAAAATTGTCTCTGGCATGGATCAACTATTTTTTAACACATCTCACTGAAAAGCCTGCTTTCTTATCGTTGGAACTCACGCCCATATCTTTGGTTCCATGCGCAAAGAGTACATTGGTGGCAACAGTATCCTTGGCTTTTCCTGCTGACCAGCAACCACCCCATAAATTAATGCCTATGCATGAACCATCCGGATGTCTTACACCACTTAATAAGTAGGACACATTGGCTGGCACCGCATGACCTTTTCCAACGGTGTCAAGCGCCTGCATTTTCAAACCTGCTTCAGCGCTACCACCCAGTGACTGAATCAAAACACCCCATTCCTTGTCGGATGGAAGATGCCAGCCTTTCGGACAAGCTACCTGGGCAGCTTTCCAGGTATACAACCTGCCAAAAGTGGGCAAGTTCGCTGTATCATTGTTGTACGCCCAGCTTGCAGCAGGCACATTATACCTCAGGTTTTCGGTCATCCAGGTTTGGGTTCCGATTTTCACCCAGTTATAAACCTGGCCATCACGACTGTCGGTAAAAGTCGATTTGGACTGTGCACTCAGCAACATTGGTAAAAAGGAGATGGCTACAGTCAGCAGTATTGCACTCAGAGTGCAATTTGAGAGAATTGATTTTTTCATAATAAATTAAATATTTAGCAGGATTAAAAGTATAAATGAAACAGGGCTGTAAAAGTAAGGAGAAAATTATAAACCTTGACAATTTGCCCATTAGTTTGTCTATTTTTGTAAAATAGATTCAAATTCGTATAATATGATTGTAGTTACAGGAGCTGCCGGATTTATCGGCAGTTGCATGGTCGGAAAACTCAACAATAAGGGAATTCAGGACATCATCATGGTCGATGATTTTTCCAGCATTGCAAAACAAGCAAACTTTGCCCATAAAAGTTACCGGGAAAAGGTTGAGCGCAGTATGTTTTTCACATGGCTGGCACTACATGCCAAAGATGTTGAATTCATTTTTCATATAGGGGCACGAACGGATACCACCGAGTTCAACCACACCATATTTGATGAACTTAATGTAAATTACTCCAGGAAAGTATGGAATGCCTGCTGCGAATATGGCATTCCGTTGGTATATGCCTCATCAGCTGCCACCTATGGTGATGGAACGCTTGGTTATGATGACAAAGATCCTTCCCTTTGTTTTCAGTTGAAGCCACTTAACCCTTACGGCATTTCAAAAAATGAGTTTGATAAGTGGGCTTTGGAGCAAAAGCAAACACCGCCATACTGGTTCGGGTTGAAATTCTTCAATGTCTTCGGCCCGAATGAATACCATAAGGGAAGGATGGCTTCGGTGGTTTTTCATGCTTTTAACCAGGTGGTCAAGGGGACAAGGGGGCAAGGGGACAAGGGGACAGGCGGACTGGCAGACGGAAAGGTGAAGTTGTTCCGGTCGCATAACCCTGATTATCTTGATGGTGAACAATTACGCGATTTTATATATGTCAAGGATGTTACCGATGTGCTTTATTTTTTAATGAACCACCCATCTGACGCTGGGATTTATAATCTTGGCACCGGCAAAGCCCGCACATTTCTCGACCTGGTAAATGCTGTATTTTCGACGCTCAACCTTCCTCCTTCTATTGAGTTTATTGACACTCCTGCGGATATTCGCGATAAATACCAGTATTTCACCCAGGCCAACATGACCAGGCTTCGTTCCATTGGTTATACAAAACCTTTTTTCAGCCTTGAAACTGGCATTGAAGATTATATACAAGGCTATCTTTTGCCTGGACGAAGATTTTGAGTTTCAGGTTTCAGTGTTGTGAATATGTTAACATTAACTTATTGGAATTCTGGCAATTTCGACAACTGTTAATAAAAGTTAATTTTCTAATTATTTATTTTCAGATTGAAAATTAAAATATCTTTGACCTTTCATCAGGGTTGTCAGGTTACGTCAAACCAACCTGTTGAAAACACAGCATTACTAACTATTACTTTCCACTATCTCATCAGTCATTCAATCATTCAGTCATTCAGTCATTCAATCATTCA